>JAVEUB010000001.1:12675-39695 GCA_034005785.1 Cloacimonas sp. (SeqCode)
TTTGATATATCCATTTTATCTGGGTCTTTAACTCTTGCCATTTTGGCCTTGCCCATGATAATAAACGCTACTGAAGAAGCCATCCGTGGGGTGCCAGCAGATTTTTCTGATGCTTCCTTAGCTCTGGGAGCTACAAAGAGACAAACCATCATGCGTGTGCTGCTTCCTTCGGCTTTGCCAAACATTTTAACTGGTACTATCATCAGCATTGGCAGAATAGCAGGAGAAACAGCACCAATTATGTTCACTGCTGCCACATTCTATTCCCGCTTATTACCCAAAAGCTGGAACGATGAAGTAATGGCCTTGCCGTATCATATATATGCACTTATGACCGAAGGAACCCATGCAGATTCACAGGTTCCAATTGCCTATGGTACTGCTCTTGTGCTACTTTTAATGGTGCTGTCCATCAGTGCCATAGCAATTTATACCCGCTACGCAATCAGGAGAAAAAGAAAATGGTAAAAACCAGCATCCAAACAGAAAACCTAAACCTGTGGTTTGGCAAAAATCAGGTTTTGCACAATGTAAACATACCGGTGTATGATAGAATGGTAACTGCAATTATTGGCCCTTCTGGCTGTGGAAAATCTACTCTGTTACGTTGCTTTAACCGCATGAATGAGCTTATTCCAGAAAGCAGAATAGAAGGTAAAATACGCTTGGGAGAGCTGGATATTTATAGCTCTAAAACAGACGTTACCAAGCTTAGAGCTAAGGTGGGCATGGTGTTTCAAAAGCCCAATCCCTTTCCAAAGTCAATTTATAACAACGTTGCTTTCGGCCTGGTGATTCAGGGAAAACACAGCAAGTGTGATATTCACGGTAGAGTAGAGGAGAGCCTTAGAGCAGCTTGGCTATGGGATGAAGTGAAGGATAGATTACACTCTCCTGCAATGGCTTTATCTGGTGGGCAACAACAAAGGCTATGCATAGCCCGTGCTTTGGCCAATAATCCTGAAGTTCTGCTGCTGGATGAACCTACTTCTGCCTTAGACCCGCAATCCACGTCTAAGATAGAGGAACTGTGTTTGGAGCTAAAAAAAACTGTATCAATCCTAATAGTTACCCATAACATCGCACAAGCAGGAAGGATATCAGATTATACGGCTTTTATGTACCTGGGGCAACTTGTGGAATTTGACATAACAGAGAAGGTATTCACCGTGCCCTCCGATTCCAGAACCGAAGCATACCTTACAGGTGTGTTTGGCTGATTGGGGTTTTTGAATTAAATTAGCAAAATGGAGATAGAATGATTAGGACAAAACAAATTGAGCTGAAACAGCTCTTACAGGCAGAAGCGAACCTGGTGGAGAAGATGGTTTCGATGGCTATAGGTGGCTTGTATAGCAACGGTGCATCCTTTGTGGAAGAGGTAATGATCTTCGAGAAAAAGGTAAATAAGATCGAGCTGGAGCTGGAAAGCAAGTGCACTTCTTTGATAGCGCTGCATCAACCCGAGGCTAAGGATTTAAGAATCATCCTGATGATCTATAAGATAAATAACGATCTGGAACGTCTGGGAGATCAGGCTGTAAATATTGCCGAAAGTGCTGCCCAGTTAGTTGGCAATCCTGTGATAATCGAGCTGCCAGAACTGGTAACCATGAAGGATGCTAGCTTGAAAATGCTGAAGGACAGCCTGGATGCTTTTGCCAAGGAAGATGTGGAAGGTGCACGCAAAGTTTGTAACGACGATGATATTGTGGATGAGCTAAACCGCAGTATCTATAAGCATTTGGTTATGCTTATAAAAGCAAATCCGCAGCAGGTGGATCTGTATCTGCACATTCTGCGTATAGCCAAGAATCTTGAAAGGATTGGAGATTTATCTACCAATATTGCGGAAAACACCATATACCTTGCAGTTGGCAGAGTAATAAAGCACCACATTGACGAGCTATAGGTAAGCTCCGCTGTTTCTTAGCCTGCGCAAGGCTTTTTGTTTGTGCTGCTTAACCCGCTCCACACTAATATTCAAGAGCTTGGCAATCTCTTTTAAACACATGTGTTTAGAGAAGCTTAGGCGCAGGATAGTTTGTTCCAAAGCTGGCATATTTCCAGGCAGCTTGAGGGTGTCTTCACAGCATTCTTCAGGCTGCTCTGGTGCAATAAGGGTATTTTCGTGATCTTCATGCAGTTCATCTGTTATTCCGCTAATTCCGTTTTCCCGAGAGATTGCTTCCAACATCTGTTTTTTAATCCAGAACACTGCATAGGTAGAAAACTTCGTTTCCTTTTGTGAATCATAGTGTTCCCTTGCTTTATACAAGCCAAGCAAGCCTTCCTGTATCAGGTCTTCCTGCGGGATATTGCTATTACGGTAGCTTTTTGCAATACTGTAAACCAGCTTTTTATACTGTTCCAGAAGCTCTTCAAAGCTTAGTTTTTCGTCCATGTTTTCCATAGTTGTATCTTTTCTACCAGTATCCAGAAAGTTGTTTTGTGGGCAGATAGATGTTGAAGCTGGTTCCTTTGCCAAGTTCGCTATGCACCTCAATTCTGCCATGATGTAATAGCACAATGTGTTTCACAATTGCCAGGCCAAGTCCCGTTCCGCTTTGGCTTTTGTTACGCGAGGGATCTGCCACATAAAAACGCTCGAAGATGCGGGGCAGATGGTTTGCATCAATACCAATTCCGGTATCGCTTACCACAAAAAGCAGCTCGTTATCCAAGGCTTTGCTGCGAATACTGATAGCTCCAGAATGCGTGTAGCGCAGGGAGTTTTGCACCAGGTTTATAAACACTTGCTCCAGTTTAAAGGGATCACACTGCAATCTGGGCAGCTTAGCATCCAGTTCCACAATTAGTTCCAGATCTTTTTCTGCTACATGCGGCTTTAGAATCATCTGCACATTGTTAAAGAAAGTATCCAGATTTATCTCACGCGTTTCCAGGCTCGAGGTACGTTCCAGCCGGATTAACTGTTCCAGATCACTAATTAGATGAATAAGCCGGTTTGTATGGTTTTGGATAATCTGCAGATAGCGGAAGTTATTTGCCAATGGTTTATCTTGCATAGCATCGGTGAATCCCTTTATTGCCGTTAACGGAGTTCGTAATTCGTGGGCAAGATTCACTATAAAATCCTTCTTCATCTGTTCGGCCATGCGGATGGGGGCAATATCCTGCATGATAAAAATCATGCGTTTAGCTGCATCATTTCGGTTGCCAGAAAGCATGTAACAGCTATCGCCAACTTGAATTTCCACCAGCATTTTCTCGGCTGTCAATTCAGCGTTTTTTATCTTTTCCACCAAAATTGGTTCACGGATAACTTCCCAATAGAATTGCTTGTTTTTGGGATCATAAGCGCTAAACAGATTCATAAAAGCCTGATTCGCCCAAACAAGCCTGCCATCCAGGTTTTGACTCCACAGCACATCGTCAATAGAACTAAGCACAAGCCTAAGTTCTTCACGGTGAATGGATAGATGATGAATTGTGTTATCCAGCTTTCCCAGCATCTGATTTAGGTCTTTTCCCAAATGGTTAAATTCGTCCAGCTCCAGGTTTGGGATACGTTTACTATGATCTCCCAAAGCTATTTGCTGAGCTACCGGCGATATTTTGTTATATTGCTTGTGCAAGCTTTTGCTTATGAAAGCCAGAAATATGGCAACCAAAACTGCCATACTTAGCAAAACTAACCACACAGGTGATTTTAACAGCAACAATAATCCCAACACCAGCATTAGCAGCATGTGGGCAATTATCAGGGTTCTATTAAGGCTGTTTTTATCCAAGCTGATCCTCTTTGCTGGTAGAAAAGCGATAACCTACACCTCTTATGTTTTGGATCATGTTGGCATATTCACCAAGTTTTTCGCGCAAATTGCGGATATGCACATCAACTGTACGCTCTATCACCACTTTGTCTGATCCCCACAGGAAATCCAAAATCTGGCTACGATTGTAAACCCAGCCGGGACGCTTGGTTAAAAGCTGTAAAATCTTAAATTCGGTAAGGGTTATATCCGCACGGGCATTATTTATCTGAACCTCATAACGGTTAAAATCTATCACAAAGCCCGCACAGATGCTTAGCACGTTCTTAGAGCTTTCCCAACTGCTACGCCTTAGCACAGCATTAACTCTTGCCACCAATTCCTTTGCTTCGAAAGGCTTGGTTATATAATCATCCGCGCCATATTCCAGCCCTTTAACCTTGTCCTCGATATCAGTTCTGGCAGTAAGGATGATCACCGGAATCTTTTCGGTTGCCGTATTGCCTTTTAACCTGCGGCAAACTTCCATGCCATCCATATCGGGAAGCATCAGATCCAGCAAGATCAAATCTGGGAAATCTGTAATTAACTGCTTAAAAAAAAGCTCTGCATGCTCAAAACCACGGGTGTAAAAGCCGGAATCTTCCAGCTTTAAGCGGATAAGCTCCAAAATGTCTGGCTCGTCTTCTATTACAAATACCTTAGTTTTCATGGCAGCCTTCTTAGTTATTAGTATTTCCAAAGTGTTGGATGCTGCTATTAAGGCAAGCAAAAAAGTGGTTTTAATGGTTAAACTTTCTTAACAATTCCGTTTGCATAGTTAGAAACACTATTATAATGCCTTTAGTTATACGTTTAGCTATGGTATAGCGAATGAACTACGAATGGGATAAGCAGTTCATTCGCTATTCATAAGCGTATGCACTAAGGAAGGAATAAAAGCAGGGATTCCCCGAAAAAATTATGTGAAGGCGGATCACAATGTATCAAGCGAAATTTCAAATCGCATGTTTTTACAACCTCCAGTGTCACCATTTTGGTACATTTCTGTGGGTTTATGTTCATTGGAACCAACACTGGCCATTAACAGATATTGATATCCATCTGAGATATCAAAAAAGGGTGTCTTGATTTCCGTAAACTTTGCCTAATTAACAGATGTTATTGACTTCATGTATCTTCCTCGATCCTACTTCATCAGTAGCATTTTGTGTGTTTCCTGCTTTCCGGCAGAGCTGATCCGGCACAGGTACATCCCTGTTGCCAGGGTATTGCCTTTATCATCTTTTCCATCCCAGATAGCTGTATGCTGCCCGCTGGTGAGTGGCTCGTTTACCAGTTTGCGGACAAGCTGACCACGGATATTGTATATACCAAGTTCTACGTATTTACTGGGTTTGTTTAAAGCATAACTAATAGTAGTAGAGGTATAAAATGGATTAGGATAGATTGATATGGTGGATAATGCAACTGGGCTTAGCGAATCATCCTCAATGCCAGAGGGATTGTTTGTTACAAGAGCTACAGAGAAATTACTCCCTGCAGAAATGGCAACATAGTCATTGCGTTGCGGTACATTGCATTGCCCCCAAGCGTTGTTTCCCCATGCAACCACCGATCCATCGGATTTTAACGCAAGGCTAAAGCTTAGTCCCTGCTCTGGCAGATAGCCATCATCATCACCGCCGGCAGCAATGGCAACAAAATCATTTCCTTGGGGGACATTGCATTGTCCATAATCATTCGCCCCCCACACAACGAGTGTGCCATTAGATCTCAAAGCAACGCTATGATATCCTCCTGCTGCGATAGCAACGTAATCGTTACCGGTTGGAACATTACACTGCCCATAATCATTCCAGCCCCAAGCCACTAAAGAACCATCTGATTTAAGAGCCACGCTGTGCCACCCTCCTCCAGCTATTGCAATAAAATCATTGCCTGCGGGCATGCTATCCTCATCTCCCCATGCTAAGATAGAGCCATCGGTCTTCAATGCCAGACAGTGTTCCCATGCACAAGCAATTGCAGTATAGTTTGTGCCAGTCGGTGTGTATACATTGTGGTAACAACCCCACCAAACTAAACTCCCATCTGTTTTCAATGCAAGGCAATGAGCGATTCCAGAAGCAATTTGGGCGAAATTATTACCCGAGGGGACGTTGCACTGTCCATATTCATTATTCCCCCACGCTATCAGAGACCCATCCGTTTTCAAGGCAAGAATGCTAAATCCACCAGCCGCAACGGCAGCGAAGTCATTCCCACCTGGAACAACACATTGATTATAACCATTTCTTCCCCAAGCAAGAAGATACCCATTCTCAGCAAACAAACCTATTGCAATGCACAAAAATACTAATACAATCCAAGTCCTTTTCATTACATACTCCTTAAGATTTATCGCTACTTCATCAGTAGCATTTTATGTGTTTCCTGCTTTCCTGCAGAGCTAATCCGGCACAGGTAAATTCCTGTTGCCAACGAATTACCATTATCATCTTTGCCATCCCAGATAACTGTGTGCTGTCCGCTGGAAAAGGGCTCATTTACCAGTTTGCGGACAAGCTGCCCACGGATATTGTAGATGCTTAGCTCGGTCTGTGCAGATTTATGCAGACTGTAGGTTATACTCGTTTGGTATAAGAATGGATTAGGGTAGCTGCTTAACAAAAGATCCGAAACTGAAGGCGTTTGCATGTCTTCCACACCTACAATGCTTGTAATGGGGCGAATCCAATTATTTCCATCATAAATCACAATACCTTCCCACGTTCCAATCCACTTACGACCTTGAGGGTCAATGCAGATACTATAAACGCAGTCATTTGATATCATCCCCGAGTTGTCCTGATTAAAGATTGTCCAATTCGAGTCTGAAAGATGTGCAACCCCGCCATTATCCCAATCTGCCATACCCAGCCAGGTACTGCCGTCAATATCAAAAGCGATGGAATTAATGCTGTTAGAAGTTAGGGATGAGTTGGAAGTATTATATCCAGTCCAATTTGTACCATCGAATACACTTACACCCCCAGCAGTTCCAATCCACATTCTTCCCTGAGAGTCCTCTTTGATGCACATAATATCATTGTTTGATAGCCCCGAATTTTCATGATTGTAACTTGTCCAACTATTATCATCTAAATCCAGTACTGCCAAACCCACGCCCATTCCGAATAAACCTCCTGTTCCTACCCAGACTTTATTGTCATTGCCAATCTCGAGGCACCAAACCATATTTGTGGGGATATTGGAATTACCGGTATTGTAAGTAGTCCAATCTCCATTATCGAAAACTGCCAGTCCGCCTCCATAGCAGGCAGCCCATACTTGCCCAGAACTATCCACATGAAGTTTATAAACAATATCACTCGGAAGATCAGAATTTGCCATATTATAGACAGTCCAGTTTGCACCATCGTACTTTGCAACGCCGTTACCAAACGTAGCAACCCAGATATTACCTTGAGTGTCTTTATCTAAACCGACACAAATTATAGATGGGATACCTGAGTTACCTGGTAGAAAAGCTTCACTCTGATAGGTTGTTACATTCATTTTGTACAGCCCGGTTTCTGCTCCAATCCACATGTAATTTCCATCTACCAGCATTTCATGAGGTGTGAATGGGTTTGGAATGGTCATCTGCCCATCATTAACGCCACTATTCGAATAATTTCCAACCGAAATGTCATCAATCATTACCCCGAACCAGTCCGGGTGTGATTCTGTGTTGGTATTATCGTTATCATCTGAAGCAAAAACAAATCTTAATTTTACATTCTGCCCCACATAAGCAGATAGATTGAAAGAGGCGTTAGCCCAACCATTGGAATTTCCAGCATACCCAGGGATCCCCATACCCTCACCATAGGTTTGTCCAAACACATAAGAAGAAGAGATATTGTAAGCCGGTGTACCACTGATGGGAGTCCAGGTCAATCCCCCGTTGGTTGAAATGCGTACATTGAATGCATCAAATCCATCCCATTGCCCATTAGGTGTAGGAGGTTCAAAGAGGTAGCGCATTTTAAAAGATAAAGCACTATTGCTGCCGGATAATTGGATGATAGGTGTATCAAGAGTCAGATAAACCCCACTATCATAGCCCCCGATGGAGCCATTCTCTGCTATCGTCTCATCACCCATCCACCAAACCGTTCCTTGGGCATCTCCATTGTCATAAGTATGCCAGAATGTGTCTTCACGTGTTCCATAACTTGTCTGCGCAAACAGCAATCCTGCTGTGCACAAAACAAATAATGCAATAAGAATATAAGTCTGTTTCATTGGTATGTCTCCTTATAGTTAATCTACTTCATCAGTAGCATTTTATGGGTTTCTTGCTTTCCGGCAGAAATAATCCGGCACAGGTACATTCCGGATGCAAGAGGCTTACCATTATCATCTTTGCCGTCCCAGGTTACGGTATGCTGCCCGCTGGAAAGGGGCTCGTTTACCAGTTTGCGTACCAATTGCCCACGGATGTTGTATATGTTCAGTTCCGTTTGTGCAGATTGAGATAGTTTGTAGGAAACGGTTGTGTTGCACATAAAGGGATTTGGGTAAGCCATCATACACAATGCCACTGTAGCAGGAGCAATGTCATCCTCACTTGCTACCTGGTTTGCAGATTGTAGGGACGGATAACCATCGTTTACATTATCCACAAATTGCCATGTATCAATGAAGTCCCAGCCAACAAATGTGTTCAGTGTCTTCATTTGAGCTGTTGTTTGAGGTGTTGCTCCGATCGAAGAATCTTGATTTGAGGCTTCACTATCAAAATAGTTAGAAATATATGTACCATTCTCGTTTGAGCCAATAAACCCTTGGTCGGTTGGGTCTGCAAATTCCTCATAATACACAGATCCGGTGCTGTAGCAATGTTCGATTGCACTTTGATAGTTCGACCCGACAAGCCCACCAAACTTGGGAATTTCGGAATCTTGCTCGGTACGGGTAACATCCCCCCGGCTGTAGCAGTTGTTGATGTTAGACAATCTGTTATTGCCTATCAATCCACCTGAATAAATGTGTCCGGATACAGATGCATTACTGAAGCAGTTATTTATACCGGAGTTCAGGTTTATACCTATCAATCCTCCACAATGATATGAACCGGTAACAGTTCCTGAACTGAAACAATTGCTGATAGGAGTTGTATTATTGTACCCGACTAACCCTCCGGTGAAATCAAAATCCCCGAATATATTAACGTTGATGACACTAAGATTAGTGATTTCAGCTCCATAGGTAAATCCGAACAGCCCAATACCACTTGCATCGGAACGATTAGTGTATATGCCATCAATAACATATCCATTGCCATTGTACTTTCCTGTAAAGGGAGCATTTGCAGGATTAGTGTTTCCCACATAAAGCCCGATTGGTCTCCAACCACCGAATCCACCAATTCCATCAGGAAACCAAGATGCACTGGAGGTAGCATCTATATTCTGAGTCTGGGCGTAGTTGTATCCCAAGTTGCTATTATCGGAAGCGATCCAATACAATTGCCCTAAAGAGCTGATCTGATAGGGGTTTTCTTCCGAACCACTACCCATTGATGGGGGAATAGCGATTTGTGCTAATAAATTAACCGAACATACGGTTATAACTACGAAGAGAGCAATGAACTTCATTTGTAAACTCCTGTCATTCTATTATGTGGACAGCATATGTATCGTAAGCTAGGGTATGCGTACTATGTATCAAGTGAAAATTTCAAATCGTATCACCGTTTTTCAAATCGCATGTTTTTTACAACTCCCAGTGTCACCATTTTTTCAAATGAAGTATCACATTTTTTTAAAATACATTCTATTCAAATTTGATTTGTACGCAAACTATCATTTGGTCAATTTCCGTCAATGCTTTTCTTTCAAGATTTCGGCTTTATGAATGCTGCTGCACGTAGTTCTCCCAAGATGCAGGGCTGAATATCCATGCCCAGCTTTAGGATTCCCTCCCTTGTTATGATGAAGTACTCATTGCTGTTGATTCCAACCATGCCGATAGATGCCAGTGTTTCCAGATAGACAAAGACCAACTGACAGCTTTTTCCATGAGCATTGGCTATCTCTCTAATAGAGCGGTAACTCTTTGTGTCCAGCAGGTTGAGGATTTTTTCTGCAACATGGGTGCTGTATTTCCAGTTGCTTTTTTGCTGGAAACCAACTTGAGACTGGTAGCGTTTATTGCTAACGTATAGCTTGTCTTTAGGTGATTGTACTTGATTTAATTATTGGCGCGCAGAGTTCTGATTGCCATTCCTGCTTTTTCGCTCGTGAACCGGGAGTTTTGATAAAGCCATAAGACCACTGCGACAGGTGATACTCATTTGCAAGTTTTTGTAAGTGTGTTTGGCTTATATTTTTGTGGCACTCCATCTTATAGAAATGTAAGGCACTGGTAGCGAGAAAAATATGAGTTAAACCGTGGGTTACACGATCGCTATAAGTATGCTAACGAGATGCACTGTCGGCGAGACGCCAACAGACCTTGCCAGCGAGACGCACTGTCGGTGAGACGCCAACAGACCTTGCCAGCGAGATGCACTGTCGGCGAGACGCCAACAGACCTTGCCAGCGAGACGCAGGCATTCCAATCGCGCAGGCATTCCTCTCATTTTCCTACTTAAAACTTAGCTTCTGCGCCAATACTAAAGTTTCTGCCGGCTTCAGGAAAGCCAAACTCTCCCTGATAATCTGCATCGAGGATATTTTCCAAGCCCAGCACAAAGCTGTAATTGCTATAGGGAACCTTAAGCTGTAGATCATGTTTCCAGTATGCTGGCAGCGAGTGATATATACCCAAATCATCCTGAGACATACGTTTATCGCGCCAGGACGAGCTGATGAGAGCATTAATTTTTAGGGGCAGTTTTATCCGTTGCGCAAATTCCACTGCATGTTTGGGTGTTTCGGTAAGCCTGTAATCGCTTTCTTTCTGATAGTTCAGAAAGGCATAATTTGTTTCACACTGATATACTGCAAAAGGGCTGAAAATAAGCCCCATTTCAGCGCCATAAGATACCACCCGATATATATTTGCATAGCGCTCCAGGTAAAGATCAATGAGATCGCGGGTGTAATTGTAATACACGCTTCCCGATACGCTAACTGCCTTTTTAATAAGTGAACGCTCATGGTTCAGCTCCAGTTTCAGAGAATTTTGAGCTTTTAGTTCGGGATTGCCTTTGCTATAGGAATACAATTGGCGCATGGTGGGCTGGGCACTATTGCGCCCTACTGCCAGAGAAGTTACAGAACCGCTTGTGCCAGTGTAGCTAATCCCAAGTGCCGGTTCGGGTATTAGCTGCAAAGCGGGGCGGAAGTCATTTTTGCTACCCGTAAGCCCCATTGCCGCTGTAACCAGCAACTTGTTATTGGCATGCAGCTCGTATTGAGCGAAGGCATTATGCACTTGCACAGTGCTTTGTGTCCATTCTAAATAATCCACAGTGTCTTTACGGTTACTGCTTTGCAATTCAGCATGATAGCCGAAATGGAGAGTTGACGTGTTGTTTGGTGACCACTTCACCCGCGGCGCAAAACCCCAGCTTTGGTTGTTCATGCGTGAATCCACATTGATATATAGGTGAGCGGGGTCGTTATATTCCAAATAGCGATCACCGCCACCATCATTCGTAAGCATAGTGGTTAGCACAGCCTTTTCGCCCAGATTAAACTCGCCTGCCAGGCTGGCATAATTCCGGTGCCAGTCCTTATAGAAACGGTATTTACGTTCATAGATGGAGGAAGGAATGTCCTTTCTACTAATGGTGCTATAACCAAAATCTACGGATATTTTATGGAAGGTAAACAGCTCACTATTCAGGCTGCCGCGCAGGTTATACTGTTTTTTAGCGCTATTATTGCGCACCCCGCCATTTTCGAAAGAGGTAGGCTGGAAATCCTCTGATAGCACAAAGCCCTGGCTTTGCTGGGTGGAAGCTCCCAAACTGTAGTTCCAAGTTTCGAAACTATGGGCTGTATTAGCCTGATATTCCTGCGTGTTGTTACGTTTCAGCATGGCGTTCAGAGTTAGCCAATTGCGCTTAGAAGGCTCATTCGTAATGATATTCACCACTCCGCCCATGCTGTTTGTGCCATAGAGGGGAGAGGCTGGTCCTTTAATAATCTGGATTTCCTGGATACCCATCAGGGATAGTTTGCTAAGATCCACATTGCCAAAATATCCGTTATTTAGCGGACGCCCATCCAGCATAATCTTCACTTCGTTCTTGCGAAAGCCCCGCAGACGGATATTGCTTTCATCCTTTGTTCCAGTGCTGGCGCTGATGCCTACGCTATTGCTAAATGCTTCAAGCATACTTAATGCTGCTTCATTATCACCCGTACGAATCTGGATAAGCGAACCTATGGCTTCAGAGGGTTTGTCCACGATTACCCTAATAGTTGGCAGGGTAAAGGTTTTCAGCGAATCGGGGGCAGGTTTGGCGTTTAGCAAAATGCTACAGAAAATCAGGATCAGAGAAATTGTTAGTTTACGCATTATATATTGGTTTTAACAAATAAAAAACGCTCTGTCATTCCCGTGGAGACGGGAATCCAGCCCTGGTGAATCCCGTTAGGGATGACACAAATAAAGCATTGCAGTATAAGCATCTATCTTCCGTTCTTACAGACCTTATAAATGGGCTGGATACCCGCCTCCGCGGGTATGACAAGAGTTTTCGCACAGCCTCCTCCGCAGGTATGACAAAACGTTTTCGCACAGCCTCCTCCGCAGGAATGACAAAACGTTTTCGCACAAGCTCCTACGCAGGAATGACAGGGCTTATGAGTAGCACACAGATTCCACAGATTAAACATACTGAGCGTAAGGACATTAGCCTCACTTCCCTTTTTATCTGTGTTATCTGTGAAATCTGTGCGCATTATTGTTTAGTAATCAGTCATTATTGCGCTATCGTAGCCGCTTAAATCTGTGGGCACAGCAAACTCGATACTTTTATCTTCATGGCTGGCAAGGGGGAAGCTAAACACTTGTGCCTCAGCCGAAATCACTTCTATAGCAGCCAGTTTCTTGAATTTCCTTTGTCCACCTGTCATAGAATCATTCAGAGTGGGGAAGGTGGTTACTTCAGAATTCAGCAGATAGTAGCCATCATTAACCTGTTCCGGTGTGTAATCACGCGTGTAACCATCGGAAGAGACAAAACGCACAGTATCCCAAACGGCAATACCTTGCAGCAGATCGGACAGTTTGATGGCGTTTTCAGGAGTGCTATTCCAATTGTTAACGCTATGCAGCGCTAAACCCTTCAGCTCCACCAGTTTGTTTGTGGTGGTGGTGTTCACATCCACTTTGCGATATAGCTTGATAGTTCCCGCATTGCGAACCTTAAAGGCTCCGGGAATGCCCAAAACAGGTGGAAACCAGGTTTTTTTGGAATCGCTGGGCACATAGAAACCCTGCTTGTAGCTTTCCCAAGGCAGATCATAACCTGCATTGCTACTCATCCTGGGGCTCCAGGGCAGGGAGTCTGCACTAACGATTTCGTAAGCAAAGAGGCTGCGGAAATCGAGGCTATCAGGCTGAGTGGCATCCACCACATCACGCACGGCAGTTTTGCTGATAAATTGATCCAGAGAGTAGCCATAAATGTTGGTGTCGGTAGGGTTGTCGTCTTTTTCGCTGCAACCGAAAGTAAGCAGCACCAAAAGAACGAATAAAAGAATAGACAGCTTTTTCATATTACCTCCATGAAAAGCAGGAGGCTATTGCGGCTAAAATTTCCGCGTAAGCCTTTCCAAAAGGGAGGCATAACCGTTTCCCGTTATACCCTATCGGTGTTTAACCTTGCTTGTTAAGAAGTTTAGGATTAAACACTCGGCTGAGACAAAGAAATTACTTGGCACAGAAATGTCAAGCTTGAGATTGCAGGTATCCCCAAAATAAATGGAACGCTGATGACGCGGATTGTTATGATTACCACTGATCAAAAGAAAAAATAGATAACTTGAAATAGGGAGATTAGCGTTTTAATGACTGGTTTAACCCAACTTACCTGATTTAATCCGCGTACATCATAACAATCCGCGTTATCTGCGTTCTATAATTTTTTTAGGGTGTGAGATTACCGATTGACAAATTTGCGTTTAAACAACAGGTTGAATTGACATACGATAAAGGAGCAGCAGTAAATGCGTAACATATTGATTATCATCGGGATGATCTCATTATTGGTTAGCCTGAAAGCACTACAGGTGATTGATCCGCAAGGGAAGGAAAGGGAATTTACCTATGCCTCCCTCACCAAAGCAGACATGCAGACATTCACAACTACGCGTAACAAAAACGGGCTTGATATCACTGAAACTTGGCAGGGAATAGCATTACTGCCCTGGCTAAGCCAAAACGGTTTTCCTGATTGGCAAAGCCTAAACAGCAGCAGCTACGATGGCTATGAAGTGCGCCTGCAGCGAGTGGATTTGGATACCATGCCAGCTTTCATCGCTGTTATGCTGGAAGGCAAGCTTCTCCCTGATAGCGATCTGCGCCTCATCTACCCAGAGACTCGCGATAACCTGTGGTTAAGAGGGGTTAAAAGCATATCACTGGAAGCATTTACTGGCATCCCTTATCCCCGGCAGATTTTTGTGTGGGAAACTGAAAGCAGCAATTTCACTTGGGATAAAGGCTCTATAGGGCTAACTGAGCTGATGAGCCAGGCTTTTCACCAGAACAAGGGCACCGTGGTGTTTATGGATGCAGAAAGGCATGCCATTGCTCTGGATTATCCTGCACAGTTAGAAAACGCTAAGCTGGATAAGGATAAAGCAGGGAAGCTTTGGCTGAGCAATATCAAGCTTTTAGGCAAGATGAATCTCGGTGAAATTGTTTATCTGCAATGCGGGCCTTATGCCTATCTAAAAAAAGCACAGCTACAGAATTTAACAAGCCTGGGAAAAGTGCTTAAGTGGGATTGGCAACGGCTTAGTCCCTATACCATTACAGGCACAAAAACCAAATTGGATATGGATATCTTTACTGAGAAACAGCTTAGCCCTGCTTGGATCGAACTTAGGTAGTTGGCTCTTGAACGCATTGTCATAGCATTGGCTATGCATTGTCCATCCCATCCACAATGCATAGCCAATGCTATGACAATGCGCAGAAGGGAAAAGCCAAAACAAAGGGAACGCTGATAACGCTGATTTTTATGATTTATGTGGATTAAATCAGGTAAGTTGGTTTAAACCAGTCATTAAAACGCTAATCTCCCTATTTCAAGTTATCTTCTTTGCTTTTGATTAGTGATAATCATAACAATCCGCGGCATCAGTGTTCTAATTCAATTTTGTACTCCTCACTACTACTTTTATTGAGTGGGGCAAATTGTGTCTTGACATAATCCCAGTCTATCCCTACTTTGCACAGCATTGACGAATCATCTTTTTGGGAGGTGAAATGAGGTATCGGTTTCCGATCTATTTATTGCTTGCAGGCGTTCTTTTAAGCGCTTGTTCGCAAAATGGCAGGCTCTACCGCAGAGCAAAAAAACAGTTTGAACGGGCAAACTTTGAGTCCGCAGTGGTTGACGCCAGCAAATCACTGCGCCTTAAACCTGATAACCTCAAAGCCCAAAGTTTGTTAGTTGATGCTTGGAATCAGACGATTCAGACGCGGGAAAGTAACGTCAGCCGCTTTAAAAACAGCAACGATCCCTTCAAATGGGAGCAGGTACTCTCCGAATATACTGCGTTGGAAACGCTTTCAAGCCAGCTACAGACAATGCCCCCGCTGGTGAATCCCGAAACAAGTTATCGGGTGGTTTTGCCCTGCCCTGATCTGTATGACAAAATTAGCGAAAGCCGGGAAAATGCCGCTGAAGCACGCTATCAATCTGCTCTTCGTTACGCCCGAATGTCCAATGATATGGACACACAAAAGAAAGCAGCGCAAGATTTTAAGGAAGCAATGAACCTGATTCCGGATTACAAGGATGCGCAGCTAAAATACCAGCAGAGCCGCAAGAATGCCATTAAACGCATTGCCATCGTTCCCTTCGAAGATAAATCCTCTTCCCGTCAGCGTTATGGGGCAATTTCCGAGATGGTTACCGATCATATTATCAGCAGCATCATGGGCGATAATTACAACCGCGAATTTACCGAAATTATCACCCGCTCGCAGATGGATGCCATATTAGCCGAGCAAAAGCTTAGTGCTTCGGGTTTGGTTAGCGAAGGCAGCAGCGTAAACTTGGGGCAAATCCTGGGTGCCCACGAGATACTAACCGGAAAAATCTTACAGATAGCCGTTACTCCCGAACGCACGGTATGGGTAAATCAGACGGCTAAGGCGAAGGTTGTGGTGGGGCGCGAAGAATATGTGAATGACGAAGGTAAAACTGAAGAAAGGGATGTGATGGGCGAAGTTACCTGTGACTATAGAAAATTTACTAAAACGGCTGCTGTGGGTGTTTCAGGCTCGTTCAGCATTGTAGATGTGGAAACGGGAAGAATAAAACTGCAAGAGAGCATCGATATCCGTGATCCCTGGCAGGATACCTGGTGCCGCAAGCTGGGGGGTGATGAACGTGCCCTCAATAACAACATTAAGAATCTGATCGAAAAAACTGAGCCATTTCCGCCTGCAGAAAGTGAAATGGTGTTTACTGCGCTACGCGAACTGGGGAATTCGGTGGTAAGCAAAGCAAGGGGCTATCTACAATAAGATGAAATATTTGGGATTGATCTTTGTTCTACTACTTACTGCCTGTAGCCTGGCGAAAAAAGAGCCTGTATGGGTGTTGCAACACCCTGTGGATAGTGGTTTTTACACGGCTGTAATCAGAACGTCCAAACAAGCTCCCAATTATACCGATACAGCCAGAGATAATGCTTTAAGGGAGATTTCCACGCAGATCAGCGTGCAGATAGATTCCGATATTGCCCTCAAAGAAACAGAAGCGAATGGTATTGCCAGCAGCGAATTGGTTAGCCAAATCCGCAGTTCCAGCCGCAATAAACTGGCTAACATCCAATTAGCCGGAAGCTACGAAACGGATAAGGAATATTGGGCTTTCTACCGGCTTTCCAAAAGCGATTACCAAGCCTGGCGCAAGCAACAACGTGATCTGGCTGTGCAACAAGCCCTGCCTCTGCTAAGCGAATTTGATGATTCTACAGCAGATGCTGCTCCGGGGATAACCGCTCTGCTTAAGGCACTGGAACTGATTGTGGATTATACTGATATGGATTTAAGCACAAGCTACAATGGTCAGGAAGTGAATCTGTATAATGAGCTGTTTAGCCGCTTAAATCGCTTACCAGAAAACTTGAAACCGGAGCTGGCTGTGGCAAATTTGCCAGTGGTGGCTAAACAACGGCAAACACATATTGTGCCAGCTACAATGTACTATTTTAAAGACAAGCAAAAGTATAGCTGTAAAGCCTTTCCTTTGGTGTTTAGCTTTGTTTCGGGCAAGGGTGATATTGTAAACACGACCTTAACCGATAATGAAGGCAAGGCAGATCTGGTAATCCGTAGAATCACTGATTTTACTGACCCACAGCAGATTAGCATGGCTCCAGATAAGCAGTATTGGCTATCCCGCATCGAAAACCCCATCGTGAAACAGATGTTTAAGCTGCTACAGTTTCCGCCTGCTATATTGAATCTCAAAGTTAGCCGCCCCAAAGCGTATCTGGATTATAGTTTTGATAATACAGCAGGATCGGCTTATCGGGATTTGCTGGTGCGTAAACTGCAGGATTTGGATTTGGAAGTGGTGGCAGATAGTAGTAAAAGCGATTTTACCTTCAAAGTGATTGTAATCAGCCGCGATGGGGATTTTGTGCCTTCGCTGAAGCTATACTCTGCAAAAGCAGATGCCTATGTGGAACTGCTGCAAAGTAAAGGCTACAGCAGCCTGTACAATACCAATCTTACCAATATCAAAAGCACCGGACTTACTACCGAAACAGCCCGAAAAATGAGCGAGCTGAATTCCATCGTGGAGATTAACGATAAACTGATGTATATGCTGGTGGAACAGTATATTATGTATTAGGTTTTAGGGGTTAGGGTTTTAATAGCCTGCGCCCAAGGTTCCAAGGTGGAAAAGTGTATAGGCTAAACCCACTTTGAAGTTTGAGTGTTTTACTTCCGGGATGACAGTTTTTAGCGACGGGTTTCAACCCGGCGTTAGCAAGTATATGAAACATGCTTAAGCCCCAGCGGGGCGATAGGTGTTATTATTGCAAGTATTTAATTAAGCTTACCTGTCGCCCCGCTGGGGCTAAATATGATATACTTCCTCTTTCCGCCGGGTTGAAACCCGTCGCTAAAACCTGTCATCCCTATCGGGATTTTATAGTAGATTTGGAATGTTCTAAAAACTTAGTAATTGTGGATTGGCAAAACCTCGCCCACTTATGCTCCACTACCGTAAAGAAAGCACAGCATAACTTGGTTCGGATAATTGAACAGTCTCCAACCTCTCAATTACAATACAACTGCAAATATAACTTGACATAATTTCATGCAATGATTTCTATTGTTTCAAAGGCTTTGTACACGAGCTTAAGCCTGTATAGTGTGTTGATGTTTGATTGTCCTGGAAGGATTCGAACACGATAAACGAACCACTAATACATGGAGGATACGATGCTTAAGAATTCTCTACCGCTTGTTGTTGTGTTGCTGTTCATTGCAACTATCTGTGATGCCAGAACTATGCCTGCTACTACTATGCAGGAAGCCTTGCCTTCACTGGTAGGGCAATGCTATATTTCATCACGTGAAGTTCCGCCCTATTCATTTTCTGCACAACCCACCAATTTGCTAACTTCTTACTGGGATTATATGATTGGCGGCTTTAATGGCCTTCCTCTGTGCACAGTTCCAGATAACCAGGGAGGAGGATATTTCCTCACCTACAGCGGTAAACGATCTGCTAATGCGCAGCGACGTGTTTTTTATGCATATCTAAACAATTCAGGACAGTTAATCAACAACAACGAAATCACCGAGATCAGTAATTACGAAGGATATTCGTCTCTTGCAGTTGATCCAGTAAGTGGGAAACCTTTGTACGCATGGCATTTAAACGCAGATACAGATGCAGAATATGAAGTGCAGTTTACGTCCGATGCCTTCATCTCACAGATCGCGGGTCTATTCAATGATAAAGTTGTAGTAATCAATAATCCCACCTCGATCACGCCTCCCAATGGGAGTACTTCCACTAATAGTGAATTTATCTGGCCTACCAATGTGATAGGTCCATCACCTATCCCGGGGAAACGCAGAATCTATGTGGCAGCCAGAAACAGCATGTCTAATGCAGGGTATCCTGTGGAAAATGTTCTGATTGCTTATGCAGATTTTAATGGTAATGATCTCGAAGATGGGAACTACCTGGTTTGGAACTATACTTCTATCCCCGAACTGAATGCTTGGAATCACGATACCAGTATTTGGCGCAGACCTTTTCATGCCTTTACTGCCGACGCTTCTGGAAACCTGTATCTATTTGGCTATCATACTGCTGCACAGAATAATGTGAATGTGGCTGAAGCTGATATGGATATCTTTATCTGTAGTAATTATGGCATGGGCACTTGGAGAAGAGTAAGCGTTTCAAGCCATCTACCTTCCTGGAATCCCAACAACTATTTTACCAATAGCAACGGAATTCCCTACACGGATGATCAGCTATTTTGGGGGATAACCAATTCAGGGCATTTGAATGCAAGTGTGGATAACGCTGGCAATGTGCAAATCAGTGGCATCTGGGCTTTGATGAACAGTGAGGGAGCATTTTATCCCCGCTTTCAAACTATCAAAAATGCGGTTTTTTATACCGCAAACGAGGAACTACAGATTCGTGACGTAAATCCCCAAACAGGCAACCCCAATGGAAACTATCAACCCTGGGATCTTGTATTACCCTGGGGTGCTGTGGATGCAGTTGATGCCAATGGCGATCCAGTTATGAATACTATTTACCCCTACCCCTATTATGACGCCGATGAACATAGTTCTAACATGCAATTCCACTACAACAATGTGAAAATCAGCAAGGCGAACGAAGAGGATATGATGGTTTGTGTATGGCAGGATAGTGAACGCGCCCGCAGAGCCAATATAGAGCAAGACCCCGCTTATGCCGCCTATATCAACACTCCAGAGATATGTATATCAGTATCGCCGGATAATGGAGATTCTTGGTCACAGCCTATCGTGATAAACAATATCGAGACTCCGGCTTTTAACGGTATCAAACCTATGTGGGTATATCCTGCGGATAAAGTAAAATACATCGGTATGCAGGATGAACGCAAACTCGGGAAGATTGGGCTGATTTTCTATAACGATAACACTTGGGGAGCCAATAGTATTTCGCCGCCAGCTCATCCTGCAAATGATGGAGGTTCTGTAATGTTTATGGAGCTGCAAGTGCTTTTCCCCTTGCCCACTGCTGATAACTACGTTCTGGATCCTTTCGAAGATCCTGCTATCTTGGCTGAAACAATGCAAATCGGTGCAAGTGCTACCATCAATGGAAACATGGCTGCTTTGGGAGATATTGTGGCAGCCTTTGTGGATGTGGAAGGTGTTCCCCAATTAAGAGGCAAGGGACAGATTCAGGTAAATGGCGGGTTAGCCACCTGCAACTTTACGGTTTACACTTCAGCCAGCGGAGAATCGATCCATTTCGAGCTTTGGGATTATAGCGCTCAAACTCTGTATAACTGCAATCAAACCCTTCCTTCACAGGCTGGAGGATGGATTGGTACCTTACCTGGTGATCCTTATCATCTTAATTTTGGTGCTACACCGGCTCAGGTATCTACTCCGGAAATCAGTGTTCACTCTGGCACCTATTTTAGCCCGCAAACTGTTCAAATTTCCTGTTCCACGCCTAATGCGCAGATTCGCTATAGCTTGGATGGAACTATCCCAACAGCAAGCTCCACCTTGTATAGTAGCTCTATTACCATTAGCGAATCTCTTACCCTGAATGCTAAAGCATTTCTAAGTGGCTGGCTTGAAAGCAGCGTTGCTGCTGCCAGTTATGTGATTGCGGAAGTGATGTATCCCCCAACGGACTTAAGCGCTACTGTAACTGCACACAATGTACTTTTAGATTGGAACTCCACGGAAGATTTTTCCCTTTATGAGAGCTTTGAGCAGTATGAGGATTTCGTAATTCAGTTCCCACCTTGGGTGTTACTTGATGTAGATGGTTCATTTACCTATATTGTACCGGAAATAGATTCTCCAGATCTCTCTTGCCCCAAGGCTTATATGATCTTCAACCCCAGTGCCACTATACCTCCAACTACAAGTGTTAGTGCGCATACTGGAAACAAATTCGCGGCATGTATTGCTGCGGCATTCGCCACGAATAACGATTGGCTAATCTCAGAGCCACTTGCTCTGAATGGCGCAGCGTCGTCAGTAAGTTTTTGGGCAAAATCTCATTCTGACATTTATGGTCTGGAGCGTTTTAAGGTAGGCATCTCACTTGGCGGCGTGCAAGCTTCAGATTTTACAATCATCTCTGGCACTAATTATGTGCAAGCGCCGGTAAATTGGACGCAATATACCTACGACCTATCTGCGTATGAAGGTGAAAACATCAGATTTGCCATTCAATGCGTCTCGGATGATGCGTTTATTTTCTGTGTGGATGATATTGTGTTACAGCATGGTAGCAAGGAAAATAGCAGTGCCAAACAGCAAAGAAACTCTGTAAACCAAAAGAGCAACAGCGCTGCCAATCTGCTTCCTGTAGTAAAACCTGGCGATACTTCCCGTGAATTATTGGGATACAAAGTTTATCGCAATTCGGTTCTGCTTGGTGAAACAACCACTACTGCATACCCGGATTCTGATGTTCCCAACGGCACATACACCTACAGCGTAACAGCGCTATATACAAATGGAGAATCGGTTCCTGCTACAACTACTGTAGCGGTTAATGCTTATCAGGGGCCTGTGTTTTGGCAGGATTGTTTTGAAGAATACGATGATTTTGCCCTGGATTTTGGCGCTTGGTCGCTTTATGATCTTGATGCCTCTGAAACGTATAGCATTGCCGGAACAATCTTCCCTCATGATTATGATCCCATGGCTTTCATCATTTTCAATCCAAGTGCCACTACTCCACCAATGCTCGATACCTTTGCCTATAGTGGTGCTAAGATGGCTGCCTGTATTGACGCTACAAATATGCCCAATAACGACTGGTTAATCAGCCCCTATGTAGATTTAGGCACTAATTCCGGAGTTACGTTTTTTGCCCGTTCGCACACTGCGCAGTATGGCTTGGAAAGGATTAGAGTAGCAGTAACTACAGATTCTTTGTCTATGCCCCCGGAAGTTGTTTACATCAGTGGGGATACGTATGTGGAAGTTCCTGCTACGTGGTCACAATTCAGTTATGACCTTTCTGCTTTTAATGGTCAACGGGTAAGAATTGCCATTCAATGTGTTTCGGATGATGCCTTTATCCTGTGGCTGGATGATTTTGCCTTCGTGGGGCTTGGTGGTAATATTGTCGCTCTGGAAGATAATACGTCTGCGCCGCAATTAACGAAACTGTATCGCAATTACCCCAATCCCTTCAATCCCGAAACTACTATCCGCTACAGCATTGCCGAGCCTGCTCAGGTGCTGGTAGAGGTGTTTAATATGAAGGGACAACGGGTGCGAACCTTGGTGAATGAACACAAAATGATGGGAGAATATTACGCAGTTTGGAATGGGAAAGACGATAGGGGAGCTTCAGTATCCAGCGGTGTATATTATTACAAATTGAGCAGCGGCAGATTTTGCGCTACCCAAAAGATGATTTTGATGAAATAGCTTTGGGAGTGAAGAGGTCAAGAAGTTGGGGAGTCAGTTGTTTGTACTGTCGTGTCAGGCTCACCTGGGGAGGCAATTCGCGCTTGCCACAGATATCACAGGGAACTATAAACAAGCAGCTACAGCTTTTTCTGGCAAGTACTAAAGATTGCCAGCCCAATGCTTTGCAACACACTATTACATACTGCGAATTAGCGAATTGAGGGTTTGGGTACGCTGCTGGCTACTGAAAGAATGGATAAAATCCCAGTTTAGCGCTACGGATATTTTTTTGTTTTCCCACTGTTGGTAAAGGTTTAGAAGTGTGTCAGTTAAGGAATCTTGTTTGTTCAAATCCACAAATAATCCTGTTCCCGCCTGGCGGATAAGCTGATGGCTATCCCGTTCCTCATTCATCGCGCAAAGGATGGGGCGCTGTGCCCTGAAGTATTCATATATTTTACCGGAAAAAAAGCCCGGAACAGGGTACAGCAGCACATGGGACGACAGCAAATGGGCAATCGCTTGTTTATGTGGTGCAAACCCTTGATAATCAAGTAGATTAAACTTAATCAGGGACTTAAAATCTCGCTTAATCCGTTTCCGTTTGTTGGGAGCCAACAATTTTAAAACAATGCGCTTGTGGTGCTGCTGGTAAATATCGCTGATGGCATCCCGGTAGGGCATAATGGAGGCCATGGAGCTGTAGCTGCCAGTATAGCATAGGGTTAAAGTTGGGTTTGGCAAGCTGTTGACATCGGGAATCTGTTCAGGATAATCTTCATCATCATAGCCGTTGGGTAGATACACAAAACGAGATTTCCACTCAGGATAGCGCTGCGCATATTCTTCATGGATGTTTTGAGTAACCAAAAGGATGGCGTCGCTGTTGCTAAAAGCCTTTTGTTCCAGCATATTAACCCGCTGTTGGTAATGGGGATCACTAACCTGTCCGGTATAAAAATTGAACGAATAGGGATCGCGCAGATCGGTGATAACAGGAATATCAGCTATCGCTTTTACCTCCGAAACAAGTTTCAACAACGAAAAATGCGGTACAGTTATATAAACAACATCGATCCTATGATCCCTGATTATAGCTGGAAGCCGCTTTTGCACTACTTTTACCCACTGAATCATGTTGTCGGGGAAGAGATGCTGGCGCTCCCAAGCCTTGAAATGTTTGGCAATTTCGCCGGGAACTAATCTGCGCAGATCAATAAAACCAGGGTTTATCAGCTCCAGATTTTTGGGCAGGTCGTAAGCCATAGAGCTATCAATATTACGCTTAACAGACCACGCTGCGGGAGTTAGCACAAAAGGTTTGTAATCCATGCGGGACAGGTATTTACAGAATTTGCACAGCCGCTGTACACCCACTCCACCCGCAGGCGGAAAATAACTGCTGATGAAGAGAATATTCTTCATTTATTGCCTTTTAGGAGCGTTAGGAAAGCAGTTGCCATAGCAGAAGCTGTAAACCGTGCCAGATATGAGCTACGTGCGTTTGCCTCTAAAGCTTTTTTTAGTACGGCGTTTTGGGCTACAAGCAAGATGCACTCAGCCAGTGCACCTGCATCGTCAACTGGGAAGATAAGCCCATTTACTTTGTCTTCAATAGCTTCGGGTATGCCCCCTACAGGCGTGCTGACCACTGCCTTGCCCAGGCTGAGGTACTCTATCAACGTATTGGGAAAACCTTCCAGGCGCGAAGGCATAACGGCTACATCATAGATGGAAGCGGCAGTCAGGCAATCCGGAGCAAAACCCTGCGCACGCACTCTGTCCCCAAGCTCATGCGTTTTGATAAGCTGCTGCAGTTCAGTAAGATATTCACCTTTGCCATTAATTACTAATACTGCCTCTGGGATTTTATCCTTAAGTAGCGCAAAAGCCTTAATTAGGGTGTGCACTCCTTTATCTTCCACAATTCTGCCGGTACATCCGATGATGAAATGGGTGGGGCTAAGCTGTAACCTTTTGTATTCTGCTTGTTTATCCGCAATGCTTATCTGCCTATCCTCTGTGCCGCAATGAATTACATCGTGGTTTAGCTTTTTGGTGTAAGAATATCTCTGCTTGGTTTCACGCAGTGTGTAATGCGAAGGATGGATGTTCAAATCTACAAAGTGGGTATTCAGAAAATGATGCCGCTCAAAATCCAGTTCGTTACCTACCAGGCGCACACATTTTATCCCACATAAACGTGCTGCGATGCCACCAAAGATGATTTCTTTGGTGATATTTACGATTACAAACTCAATCTTGTGCTTTCTGATGAGTTTCGCCAGCGTAAAAATAGCCAACGGATTGTAATTAAACCCATAGCTGAGGCTAAGATTAATAACCGGTGCGGGTAAAGAAAAGCTGCCAATGCGCTGTATGGACACCGCATTGAACGATTCAATTCCATCTGCGGCAAGCGTTTGCATCAGGATGGAGGAGAGGTTAACGATTCCGCCCCAGTTCTTTTTGGTGTTGATGAACAGCAGTTTCATCTTCTTTACAGTGAGTTTACTACTGAGCAAACGTATTCCACATCATGCTCTGTCATCAAAGGATGCAGCGGCAAGGTAAGTAAGTTATTCACATACTCTATCTTGCTGCTAAATTGGTATCCACCAAAAGCCGTGAAAGTGGGGATTAGGTCATAATGTTTGCTGGATTGGATGCCATTTGCCTTCAACGCGTCCCGGATGGCTATGTAGTTGTGCTTAATCATGATAGACATGATGTGTGGCGTGGCAAAATCCAAATTTCTGCCCATATAGGGCAAAATGATATTCGCATTGCGGCAAAGCAACTGGAAGTATTTGTTCATCAGCAATCTACGCTTTTCGTTATTGGCTGGCAATTTCTTTAGCTGCTCGATGCCAATGGCAGAACGCAATTCGTCTATCCTATAGTTGTAGCCCATGCCAATAACGTCATAACCGGAGCTGTGTCCTTTATGGCGCTCCAAAGTAAGGCTGGTCATGCCATGCGAGCGCATCAAGCGTATTTTATCTGCCAAAGCGTCACTGTTGGTAACCACCATGCCACCTTCGCCTGTCATCATGTTTTTATTGCTGAAAAAGCTGAAGCAGCCAACATCTCCAATTGTACCAAGCGATACCATTTTGCCTGCATAAGGCTGTGTGGCAAGAATGGCGTGAGCACTATCTTCAATCACCTTCAGATTATGCTTATTAGCAATCGCCATGATAGCATCCATATCACAACCAAAACCGCCATAATGCACAACCGTGATTGCTTTTGTGCGCCCTGTAATCTGCTTTTCTATATCCAGAGGATCGATGCTGAGATCATGCTCGGATACCGAATCGGCAAAAACCACCTCAGCTCCGGTATAACGGGTAGCATTAGCAGAAGCCACAAAGGTTAAAGCTGGGCAGATAACCTCATCACCCGTCTGGATGCCCAAAGCCAGATTGGCTAAATGCAGGGCAGCCGTGCCATTAGCTACAGCAAAACAATGTTTTATCCCAAGCGCAGCGGAAAAATCAGCCTCGAAGCGTTTTGTAACTTCACCCATGGTGAACCACCCGCTTTTCACTACTTTAACAACGGCCTCAAGCTCGCTCTGATCAAGAGTGGGCTCACATATTGTAACTTTCCAGTCCATCTTTACCTTCCTGAATTTATCTCTTGAATCAAGCTCTATAACCAGCAGATAGTGTCAAGAAAATCTTACTTAATTTGCGCTTGACTTCCAAACCAGTGTCTGAAATATGGTAAAAAAATTCCGGGAGATAGTATATGCCAAGACACGCTGCCTATTGTGGATTGTATTGTGGAGCCTGCTGCAGTATGATCGTTCACGAAAAGGAAGAGGGTGAGCCAAGTGCCCTTCCGATGCACACTGACCCAGAAGAACAACCTTGCCCGGGTTGTGATGACGAGCACCAGGCTGCTTGCGGATTTGTGGTCTGCAACCAGAGCCATGGCACTCAAAGCTGTGCATTTTGTCCGGAATTTCCCTGTGCAATGATCACAAAATTTAAGGATGATGAGTGGGATCACCATCAGGTAGTGCTGGATAATTTAAAGCGTATCAAAGAGATCGGAGTTGAAGGCTGGCTGAAGGAACAGGAAAACTATTGGAAGTGCCCGGATTGTGGTGCCAGAACCAAATGGTACCAAAGAAAATGCAAGCTGTGCGGAGGCTTAATCACAAACTACATGTAGGAGTTTGTAGAGTGTTCATAAGATAAGCTATCATATATTTGTTTCAGCCAATTTGCATCTCCAGTTGAAAACTACAGGAGACTGGTTTATTCTGCATAGGCAGACTGGCAAGGCTGTGGCTTTTGTATTTTTTGCTGCCTACTCACATGATTTGAAAGAGAGCCAAAGATAAAGGCTATTCCCTGATTGTTCCTGCCAATATGGAGATATGGTTTTTACCACCGTACTCACCTAAACTGAACCCCATTGAAAGGCTCT
>JAVEUB010000091.1:0-9369 GCA_034005785.1 Cloacimonas sp. (SeqCode)
TTTCCGTCAATACGACATCCGTGGCGTAGTAGGCGAGGAATTGAATGAGGAATCCTATTACCTTATCGGTAAAGGTTTTGGCAGCTATATTCGGGCTAAGAACCTTAGCACAATTGTGATAGGTGGTGATGCACGCCACAGTACCCGCGGTTTCATGGATGCCTTTATTAAGGGCGCGAGGGAAACGGGTTGCGATGTATATGACATCGGCATTGTAGCCACGCCAGTGTTATATTTTGCCATTTGGAGATTGGGCAAGGATGCAGGAGCGATGGTAACTGCCAGCCACAATCCTTCCCAATACAATGGCTGCAAGCTAAACCTCGGTTTGGGTAGCGTGTATGCCGAAGAACTGCAAAATGTGTTGAAGATTATCCAAGCAGGCAAATTTGCCACCGGCAAGGGAGATCACTACCATTATTACACGATGGATAGCGAATATATGGACTACATCGTAGAGGGAATCAAACTGCAAAACCCTGTTAAAGTAATCGTAGATGGCGGTAATGGCATGGGCGGGCCATACTTACCTGAAATTCTGCGGCGTTTGGGCTGTGAAGTTATCGAAATGTACTGCGATCCCGATGGCGATTTCCCCAATCATCATCCCGACCCAACCGTAGAGAAAAACATGGTGGATCTATCCCGCGCCGTTGTTGAGGCTGAATATCAGCTTGGAATAGGGCTGGATGGAGATGCCGACCGCATCGGAGTAGTAGATGAAAAAGGTAAGATGCTGTTTGGTGACCAGATTTTGAATATTCTGGCGCGTGATTATCTGCAAGCTAACTCCGGTAAAAAGGTGATTGCCGACGTGAAATGCTCTAAAAACTTGTTTGATGATATCAAGAAGTATGGCGGTATCCCCATTATGTACAAAACAGGCCATGCCAACATCAAGATGTATATGAAAGAGGCAGATGTGGAATTTGCCGGAGAAATGAGCGGTCATGTATTTTTAGCGGATCGCTATTTAGGCTTCGACGACGCAATTTATGTAAGCTGCCGGTTCATCGAGATTGTTTCTAAAATCGCTAACCCCGTTAGCAGCTATCTTGCCGATCAACCTAAAATGTATAACACCCCGGAAATGCACACTAACTGCGCTGATGAACGCAAGTTCGAAGTTGTGGCTAAAGTGTGTAACGAGTTCAAAGCCGAAGGCTATGATGTAAACGACATCGATGGAGCTCGTATCACCTTCACTGATGGCTGGGGACTTATCCGCGCCTCCAATACTACCCCTTTGCTGGTAACCCGTTATGAAGCAACCACCGAAGTCCGCATGAACGATATTAAAGCGTTGGTGGAAGGGAAAATAGCGAAGTATCTGTAGGAGTCGAGAAGGCGAGAAGTAGGGCGAGCGCTAAAACGCCCCCACACCCCGTTTTTGCAATGGTTCATTAAGGTACCATTGGAACACTGGATTTAGAGCTTGTGCGAAAACGTTTTGTCATTTCTGCAGAGGAGGTTTTGCAGTTTTCGCACCAGCTCTATATCCAGTCGGTTCTGCCACATTCATGTGCCCGTAGTTTTTCTGGCAATCTCGTGTGCTAATACATAGTACAAAGCTAACCCTCACTGCCACATGAATGTGGCAGAACCAACCGATTGAAATCGGTGTTCCTTGCCTGCTTGCATTTACTTAGCAATGGGCTGGCAAGCTGGTGGGAAGAAAGTAATAGGCAATGAACATCCCGGTAGCCAAGCTCTTTGCCGGAACGTGCATTACCTGGTATAATTTATTGTGTGATGGTGCTTTAGGAAAGTATCTTTGCCAGCGCTTCTCCCCCATCGAGGGGTAAGCTAAGCTGTTCTCCGGTGCTTAGGTTTTTCAAGTTTATGGTGCCTGAGTCAATTTCGCTATCACCCACAATCATCGCATAGCTTGCTTTACTGGCATCAGCAGCTTTAAACTGGGCTTTCAGCGAGCTTTTATCGGGATCGTATTCCACATATATCCCTTTCTGCCGCAAGGCATTTAGATAGCCCAAAATTGTGTTTCTGGCTTTATCGCCCAAGCAAATCAAATATACTGCTGGCACAGCACGGCTGGCAAAATCTATTTTCTCTTGCTCCAAAGCCAAAATCAGCCGTTCGAAACCACCGGCAAAACCTATTGCTGGAATAGATTTACCACCCATTTGCTCGATCAAGCCATTGTATCGTCCGCCCCCGGCAAGGGAATTTTGTGCGCCCAAACCATCGCAAACCACCTCAAAAGCGGTGTTACTGTAATAATCCAGCCCGCGCACGATGCCGGGATTGATTACATAGGCGATGGACATGCTATCCAGGTGCTCACACACTTGGGCAAAGTGCTCCTTACAAGGCTGATCCAGATAGTTAAACTGAGATGGTGCTCCACTGCGTAATGCCTTGCAGGAGGACACCTTGCAATCCAACAAGCGGCGAGGTTTTTTATCGAAACGGGTTACGCAATCGGGACAAAGCTGTGGCAAAAGTGGTTTATAGAAAGCCCTTAGCGCAGTGTCATAATCCGCTGAACACGCAGGACAGCCCACACTGTTGATTTCCAGACGCAGGTTCTTAAGGCCAAGCTCTTGCAGCCAAAGCATTTCGATGGCAATTACTTCGGCATCGTAATAGGGGTTATCGCTGCCGATAAACTCGATACCATATTGGTAAAATTGACGGTATCTACCAGCCTGAGGACGGTCGTAACGAAACATGGGTCCTATATAATACAACTTATTGCGGTGGTTCAGCACATCGAGGTGGTTTTCCACAAAGCTGCGCACTACTGGAGCCGTTCCCTCCGGACGCAGGGCAAATTCGCGTCCCTTGCGGTCGGAAAAGCGATACATCTCTTTTTGCACCACGTCCGAGCTTTCGCCGGAGCTGCGTTCAAACAGATCGGCCGTTTCAAAGATAGGGGTGCTGATTTCCTCGTAGCCAAAACTGGCGGCAATTTTGCGAAAACTGCTGATAAGCGCCTGCCATTTATAGCTTTCGCTGGGCAGAATGTCGAAAGTGCCGCGGGGGATATTATACTTCATTATTTACCTCTTGTGTATCCAGATTTATCGCGCTCGTCGATTCGTCAAGCAAAGATGCAGGATACTTTACATCAATAAGATAAAGCCCTGATGCAGGTGCAGTTGTAACCAAATTCTGCCGTGGACAGGCATCACTTAGAATGGCGTCAATCGTCTCTGGTGGCAAAGCAAAATGCGAAATATTTGCCAGAGTGCCCACAATGCGGCGCACCATGTTGTGTAGAAAACGATCGGCAGTTATGCTAAACTCAAAATGCTCTTCCGTTTCTGTAATTAGCAAGGTTTTCACGTAGCAGATGCGGTTGGGAACTTCCGGATTGGCACGTCCGAACGAAGAAAAATCGTGCATGCCCAAAACCCGCAAAGCCGCACTTTGCATTGCTGGAAGCGTTAGCATAAGATGCGGCAGAAAACCGGTGTAATTACGGTTAAAAGGCGTTTTCTCTTTAGCCAGCACATAGCAGTAGCTGCGTTCATAAGCCTGATAGCGAGCACTTAAAGCAGAGCTAACTTTGATAATTTCCAACACTTTAATATCATCTGGCAGATGCCGCCTAAAAGCAAGCACCAGCTGATACGGCAGCATGGCACCTTCATAATCGAAATGAGCATATTGCGCCAAAGCATGAACACCTGCATCGGTGCGTCCTGCACCAATAATTGGGATAGAGCTATGGGCAAAATCCTGCAAAGCAGCCTCCAGCCTTGCCTGAATGCTGATGCCGTTATGTTGTTTTTGCCAGCCATGATATCCGGTGCCATCGTAGCAGAGTTTCATCAGGTAACGTTGCATATCGCTAAACCCTTTTCCTATAAGCCATGTACCAGCACCAGCAGGGCTAAAAAGATGATGCCCAGCTCGTTTGCCATACCTGCTGAAACTACACGTTGACCGTCTGACGAAAGTATGCTACGCACTTGTAGCCCAATGCGCTCTGTATCCTGGGATACAGAGTGAAATACATGCCCCAAACCTTCCATGTAAGAGTCTTTTTGCAGCTCTGGCTTTAAGGCATGGTAATGAGCAACGAAACTTTGCAGATAAAGCTGAGTGGCAAAGCTGTAATAAAACAGTGCAGCCACGTATCTATAGCGCCTAATGCCTTTACTATCAAAAGCTAAGCTGCTCATGGGCGTTTCCGCAAACACAGCCACACTTACTAATATCAAGTAGATAAGCTGCACGCTGAAACGAACTGTATCGGGAAATAACTGCCCAAATAAGGTGGAAAACAACCAGTAACCGGCAAAAAAGGGTAGTATTTTCCTGAAAGCATTCGCCACAGATTTGTACAAGGAAATCTGGAGGAGAAAATAGACCAGGAACAGCACGCATTGCGCCAATAACTGCCGCAGCGAAGAATCAAACGCTGTGGCTATCCCGGTAATAAAAATAGCGAGCTTCAGAAAGAGATTCTGTGCGGAGATGGCAGTACGCATCCATTTCATTCAAGCTGAAATTCCTCATCCAATTTTTCGGGGGGTGCTACAGGGTTTTCCGGTTCGGCGGGAATTAGTTCTGGAGTTTCGGGAATGACATCTGGTAGAGGACTAAGCTCTGGGGTGGTTTTTGGGGAATCTTCCAGTCCGGAAAATGCAGGTAGATACTTGCGCAGGGAATCTGGAATTGCCAGTGAGGGGGGAATTCCCGCAGCCAGAGAATCCATAAAAGCAGGAATCCCTTTGAACGCAGCTAAACTATCGGCAATAGGATTGTTTAAGCTATCCGAAGGCACAGCTAATGAATCAATACTTGGGCTGGGGATGGCACCGCGTAACAAGAATTTCTTGCCATCATAGAATCTGCGGGTAATGATGCCATAATCTCCAGCCTGGGGATTATCCAGCACTGCTTTAAGATAAGCTGCGGCAGCCAGGGTGTCAATCTGTTCAAAACTATAATACCAAGCCAGACGGTAATTTGCTGCAAGCTGGATATGAGGATAATCAGAATTTAGCAGCTCTTGCAAACCCGCAAGTGCAGAATCTGGTTCTGCGGTAATTTGCCCAAACAAAGCATCGAGTTTAACTTCTTGCAGTTCTTCCGCTGGATCAATCAGACGCACCGTCTGTCCGTTTTGCAGAGCTGAGAGAGCTTTGCTGAATTTATTATCTGCATAGCTGGTTTGCATTTGTGCCAGCACTTCGGCGTTGCGGGAACTTTGGGGATAATAATCGTGAACCACGCTGCCTATGGCAAACAGGCAGAAGGGTACAATATCGGTTTCGAAGCGGGCAATTAACTCACTTAGAGTTTTTATACGGGCGTTAAGCGCGCTTAATTCGGTTTCCAATAGGGATTTTCGTTGCCGCTCTGAAACAGCAACAGCGGCAAGGCTATCAGCAACAGAAGTGGAAATTTCTTGTTTCAGACTATCAGCTTGGGGAATTTCAGTTTCCAAATCAACCGCAAGGCTATCAACTTCCTGAATCTCGGTTTCCAACTCAACCGCAATACTATCTGCTTGGGGAACTTCAGTTTCCAGCTCAACCGGAAGACTATCTGCTTTGGAAACTTCAGTTTCCAAATCGACTGCGAGGCTATCAGCTTCCTGAACCTCGGTTTCCAGCTCGACTGCGAGGCTATCAACTTCCTGAACCTCGGTTTCCAGCTCAACTGCGAGGCTATCTGCTTGAGGAACTACAGTTTCCAAATCGACGGCAAGGCTATCAACTTCCTGAATCTCGGTTTCCATCTGGACTGCGAGGCTATCCGAAGCGAGAATCTCGAGATCTACTTTGCTGCTATCTACAGGTAAAGTATAGCTTTGAAGGCTGTCTGCTGTAACTGATTCCAGCTTAACCGCAAGGCTATCGAGGCTGCTTGTTATGCTTCCTGCCCCAATCTGTAAAGAATCGCGCCGTGCCACTAAAACATCTTTTTGGTGGATAACAATTTCGTAATAGGCAATAGCCGAATCCGGTAGAGCCAGATGACTAAGGAAACTTTCGGCTCCCTGATAGTAATGATCCAGAAATGCCGTTAAGCCTGTTTCGCTGTTCAAGTTCGCTTTGGGGCTAACGTAACCGACTGCGGTAGCTTTGTTTTGCCCTATTGTGGCAAGAAGGGAAGTGGAAAACTCGGTACGCACACGATTGTAATTTGTAACAGCCTTGGCATGATCTCCAGCTTTATAGTAATAGTATTCGCCCAGATAGTAAAAGGCTGCGGCAGCGCTCTCGGTGCGTGGATAAGTTTTGGTGATATAGCCCACTTCGCTGATGGCATCTGTGCTGTCTGCTCGGGCAAACAAAACGCGTGCTTTCAGTACCCGAACCATGGGGATTTTTTCGGGACGGGATTCAACTTTCAGCAGCCCTTTTACATTGCGATTAGCTTTGTCCAGATCGCCCAGTTCCAGTTGATTCAAGGCTATATAATAGCTGGCATCCAGCTTTAGGCCTTTATCGATGCCTCTGGCACCCTGCATTTTTTGAAAGGCATTAAGGGAACGGGTAAAATCCTGCTGTTCATAATAGTTTTTGCCAAACAAGAAATACGCTTCGCGAAATTCCTTCGTTTTGGGGTAATCGCTAATTATCCGTTCCAGCCAATATTGTGCACGGACAAAATCCTTGTCCTTAATGGCAAAATCGGTTAGAATCAGCAGTGCTTTGGGGTGATCTTTGCGAAACTGAGGATTGCGGATAAACTCTTCTAAGAGCTTTTCGGCTTCCCGAGGTTGGTTGATTTCCCGCAGGATTTTGGCTATATAGATCTGTGATTCTGCCACAAAAGGGCTTTTAGGAAAGCTTAACAGTAAGTTCTGGAATTGATCTTTCGCCTGAAAGGCACTGTTACCCTTGAAATACAAAGATTTAGCCATCAGAAACACCGCATCATCCAGCAATGCACTATTCTTGCGCTCGGAAATGATAATCCCGCATTTCTTGATTGCTTTGGTATATTCATCGATAGCTTGGGCATTAGGTTTCCCGTTCGTGTTTAGTGGCCTTTCCTGAGCAGCCTTGTAGTAGTTACGGGCATTATACATGGTGTTATTCAAGCCGCAAGCCATAAGGCCGGTAAGCAACAGGACGCTAAGCACAATCAGGTAACGTTTCATGAGTTTACGCCTAATCTTCAGGCATTTTCTGTCAATCTATTTTTCCCACAAGCCCGTCGATGCGTGCAGAACGCACCAAGGCAATGGCATTATTTACATCCGGGTACATGATTCTATCGCCCTTCAAAGGGGGTACGCTTTCCCGCAGGGCAGCTTTCACTTTTTCCAAAGCAGGAGAGCTGTTCAAGCCCCTCTGATCCAAAGCTGAGCCAGCTACAAGCAGCTCAATACCCAGTGCCGTAGTTACATTGTCTATCACCTGTAGCAGCTTGATTGCGGACACCGAACCCATGGAAACGTGATCTTCCTGATTCGCCGAAGTAGGTATGGAATCCACGCAGGCCGGATGTGATAGCACCTTGTTCTCCGAAACCACCGAAGCGGCGGTAAGCTGGGCAATCATAAAGCCCGAATCTATGCCGGGACGGTCTGCCAAAAAAGGAGACAAGCCACGCGAAAGGGCAGGATTTAGCATCTGTTCGATGCGGCGTTCCGAGATGGAAGCCAGTTCGCTAATCGCCATAGCCATCGTGTCCAAGGCTATGGCCAAAGGTTCACCATGGAAATTACCGCCAGAGATCACACGTTCCTCTTCTGCAAAGATCAAGGGATTGTCCGTTGCCGAGTTAATTTCTATCTCAAAAACACTTCTTGCATAACTGCAAGCATCGCGCACTGCGCCATGAACTTGCGGGGTGCAGCGTAAACTGTAGGCATCTTGCACGTTCCCACAATTACGGTGCGATTCGCGTAAGATACTCCCCGTTAGCAGCTTGCGGATATTAGCAGCAGATTTAAGCTGCCCCGGATGAGGACGCAACTTGTGGATAAGCTCGTCAAAAGCTTTGGGAGTACCCTTTAGGGCATCAATGCTCATAGAGGCGATCACATCCGCATAACGGCAAAGGCGTTCTGCTTCCAGCAGGCTCAGCACACCCAATGCAGCCATAACCTGAGTGCCATTATTAAGCGCCAGTCCTTCTTTGGCTGCCAGTTGTACCGGTTTGATTCCGGCTTGTTGCATAGCAATCGCACCGCTCAGCTTTTGCGCTGGCTCTCCGTAAATCGCTTCTCCTTCGCCAATTAGCACCAAAGCCAGATGAGATAAAGGCGATAGATCGCCGCTTGCGCCAACTGAACCACGCTTGGGGATTATGGGATGCACGCCTTTATTTAGCATTTGAACCAAAGTATCCAGGGTTTCGTAGCGAATGCCGGAATGCCCTTTTGCCAGCACGGCTATACGCAGCAACATAATAGCCCTGGTTTGGGCAATCGTATAAGGCTCGCCCACACTGGTGGCATGGCTGCGGATTAGGTTCAATTGCAGCTCTGCAATGTTCTGCGCAGGGATGCTTACGGTGCTGAATTTACCGAAACCGGTGGTTAAACCGTAAACTGTATCGCCGTTGGCGATCACTTTATCCACATAAGCGCGGCATTGCTTCACCTTGTTTCGGCTGGCATCAGAAATGCGGATTGGCACTGCAAAACAAGCTACTTGTTCCACTGCTTCCAAGCTTAGGCTGTTGCCATCAATGATGATTTCTTGCATCTTTATCCTCGGTGTATGTTAATCTTGGGAATGTAAATACGAAAATCAATAGTTTCGGGGATAGTTTTCCAGAAGGGTGTTTTTGTCAAGATGTGTGTGGGAAGTGGAGAGGTAGGGGCGGATTGCGTCCACCCAAAAAGTGGAAGGGGGGAAAAGTGGAAAGGGGGAAAGTGGAAAGGTGCAACACACTCTGCAATATAGCGATTTTGCCTTAAAAATCTGCACTCGTGAATATTGAAGAAAAACAGGATAGCTATGGCAGCAGATTTTTGAGTTAAAACGCGGGCTACGCTAACAGCAAGATAGCGATTTTGACTTAAAAATCTGCACTCGTGAAAATTGAAGAAAATCAGGATAGCTATGGCAGCAGATTTTTGAGTTAAAACGCGGGCTACGCTAACAGCAAGATAGCGATTTTGACTTAAAAATCTGCACTCGTGAATATTGAAGAAAAACAGGATAGCTTTGGCAACAGATTTTTGAGTTAAAACGCGGGCTACGCTAACAGCAAGATAGCGATTTTGACTTAAAAATCTGCACTCGTGAATATTGAAGAAAATCAGGATATCTTTGGCAGCAGATTTTTGAGTTAAAACGCGGGCTACGCTAACAGCAAGATAGCGATTTTGACTTAAAAATCTGCACTCGTGAATATTGAAGAAAAACAGGATAGCTTTGGCAACAGATTTTTGAGTTAAAACGCGGGCTACGCTACCTTGTAAAAACT
>JAVEUB010000092.1:0-9302 GCA_034005785.1 Cloacimonas sp. (SeqCode)
CCAAGCAGTAGGGTGCCAATGGGATAAATGCTGATAACCGGCAAGGCAATTGTGTGCAGCACTTCCATTCTTGTGCCTGCAGGAAGCAAGCTTGTGAGCAAGAGCATAGCGATATGCGTTGCGATGCCCAAGCTATAGAATTCCCAAAAACCAAAGGGGCGTTTCCATTTATGGTGAAGGTTTTTCCAGATAAAACCCATGAGTGTGGAAGCAATAATTACGGAGCAGCCCATATAAACGCCACCACCACCCTGAAAAATGCGAAAAATAAGGGCACCGCCAACAGCAATACAAATGGGAATTATCCCCATAAACATGCCTACGAGGCTGAGTAAGATGGAGCGTGTATCGAACATTATCCCCCTTTCAATAATCCAGGGATTTACCATAATGGCGATAAGCACAAAGGCTAAATAGCTTCCTGTTAAGGCTTCTGTTAATAGTGATTTGCGGTTGCCACGCAGACTTATGGCATCAAAGATAACTCCCAAGGTCAGCAGCAATGCTGCATTGTAGATTAAGCCACTGTAAACATTCAGATTCATCTCCACCTCTTTAAGCTTGGCTTATCAAGCCCTGTCGTTCCCGCCCTCGATTTATCTAGGGTAAACTTGGCGGGAATCCAATCCATCTATAGCACATTCTTCACAACCATACCTACTCTGGCTGAGTAAACAGATGTTATCTTGTGCGCTTTTATTCAATGCTAAAAGCTGTGTACCCGCTTCCACGCTGGCATTCCCCCATTTTTCCCTGTCATTCCTGCGGAGGAGCTTGTGCGAAAACTGCAAAACCTTCTGTCTTTCCCGCGGAGGCGGGAATCCAGCCCTGATGAATCCCATTAGGGATGTCACAATTAAAGCATTGCAGTATAGACATCTATCTGCCGTTCTTACATATCTTATAAATGGGCTGGATTCCTGCCTCCGCAGGAATGACAATGATAGAACGGAAATAAAGGATTAAATGGGGGAATGCCAGGCTCAACGGGATTGACAACAGAGCCTTAATTACCAATTCACCCGTTGGGTGGAGCTTCGTTCAGTTTCAGCCAATACAAGCCCAGTTGATTTATAGCTTGGGTGAATTCGTTAAAATCCACGGGTTTGCGAATATAGCTGTTTGCTCCATTATTATATGCCGTAATGAGATCAATATCCTCTTGGGATGAGGTGAGGATCACCACTGGTAAGCGTCTTGTTTGGGTATTAGCACGAATTAACTTGAGGACATCCAGCCCGTTAATCTTGGGCAGGTTTAAGTCCAAGAGGATTAATGAGGGTGCTGTATTGGGATTTCGATCGGCAAAATCACCTCTGCAAAATAGATAATCAATTGCCTCAGCACCATCTTCCACTACGTCCAGACGGCTTTCAATGCTACTTTTTCTCAGGGCACGTTTGGTTAGTTCCACATCTCCCGGATTGTCTTCCACCAAGAGAATAGTTTTTGCATTTAACATTCTTTCTCCAAAAAAGGAATTTAACTTTTAGCTAACTAAGCAACGGTAAGCTCTGATCTGCAAGATATAAGCCATGCACTATCCGCATCCAAAAAGCAGTAGATCAAATAACACAAATACCTATAGCACAGGTGTTTAAGTTTTTTTCAGCGTAACACTTAATTAATAAGTAACAATATAGAAAAATGCTTTACGAGTGTCAAGAGAAATCATATTTTTGGGTGAGAGCTAAAGCATTGAGAGCTAAAGCAGTGAGGGCTTCGTAGGGGCGAGTTGCGCTCGCCCACTTCAATAATCGCAACTTTGAGCGCACGCGGATAGAGCCTCTATAACCCTCCAACCTTCCAACCTTCCAACCTTCCAACCCTCCAACCCTCCAACCTTCCAACCCTCCAACCCTCCAACCTTCCAACCTTCCAACCTTCCAACCCCCCAACCCTCCAACCTAATCCAACTCTTTACTTGACACGATAATGGAATCTGTGAATAAGGAAAAGTTATGAAAAAAACCAGACTTTTCTCTTGCGAGCTGAAACGCTATCGTGAACCGGCACCTCCTTTGTGTGCCGTGTGTCCCCGTATTCTGAAATGCAAGTCATTCAAAGCCTGGAGCCGCATTCATAAGCAAGAATACCTAAATTTTGTACTGGAAATCTGCAAGAAATTCCCTGATAAATATATAATGGAGGTTCACTTCATGGCTGAAAAGCAATCATTTGTCCAGATAGTGGACATGACCACGGGCAAAATCGAACGCGTGGTCAATTTAACCGAAATCGAAGCACTTAGTGCGGAAGAAAAGCTTGCCCTGTCCCGCCAAAAGAGCTTGTTTGTGGTAACCCACCGTTTAGAGCCGATCGTTAAGGTGGAACTGAAAAAAACGGTGATATCTGCACCCATCCAATTCAGCGAAACTGTGGTGGCAGAGGAAAAACCTATTGAAGAACTGAGCGAATTGCCTACGGAAAAACCCAAGCCAAAGAGCAAAAAAACGCCCAAGAACTGAGATATGTAATGCGGGAATGAAAATTTCCTTTTACAGAATAACGTTCTTGGAAAAAATGGCACAAAATGCCTTAAGTATGGAGCGGTGTGTAATAATGACACCTATCCCCTACTTAAAGCTAAGGAGAAATTATGTTTAAGCTGGAAGATCATCATCTGGAAGCTGCCCAGCAGATTGCCAAAGAGCATCGCCGCAAAAAAAACTGCGATGTCTGCTACGAGCGTGGCTGGATCGGCGTTTCCGAACAGAATCTGCTAATTCTGTGCACCCGTTGTGTGGATATGGATGCCGCTATGGAAGCCTGGAAAGCTTATGTATCCTCCCATGAAGAACTAAAAGAGCACTTCAGTGAGCTGTTTGAAGAAAAGCCCGTAGAAGAAGCTGCAGAAGAAACTGTACTGGTAGCACCTTCACACGAGCATCAAAAGGCAAATCCCAGAATGCAGAAAGGCTTTACGCCTGGTAACAGACGCCAGGGACATACAAAGAAAATAGGGTAAAACCCGTGGCAGAGCTGTTGGCTTGGAACACCGACTTTAGAGCTTGTGTGTTAACGTTTTGTCATTCCTGCGGAGGCAGGAATCCAGCCCATTTACAAGTTCTGTAAGAACGGAAGATAATTATATATATCAATGCTTTAATTGTGACATCCCTAACGGGATTTATTGAGGCTGGATTCCCGCCTCCGCGGGAATGACAAGAGTTTATTTAACAGGTATAGCGGCCGGATAAATCCAGCCGAACCAACCGGCTAAAGCCGGTGTTCCAAAACGGAACCGACATTGAGACCAAAACGGAACCGACATTGAGACCAAACGGAACCGGCATTGAGACCAAAACGGAACCGACACTGAGACCAAAACGGAACCGACATTGAGACCAGAACTGAAACGAGAAAAAGGAATTATGTATAAAACGATCGATCTGAAAGAGAATCCCAGCGTACAAGAAGAACGGGTGCGCAAGTATTGGCAGAAACACGACATGGCCAATAGAAGCATCACTATCAGTGAAGGTAAACCCCAGTTTATCTTCTATGAAGGGCCACCAACGGCAAATGGTAAGCCAGGTATTCATCACGTTTTGGCACGTACCCTAAAAGACGTGGTGTGCCGCTACAAAACCATGAATGGCTTCCAGGTGAAGCGTAAAGCCGGATGGGATACACATGGCCTACCCGTGGAAATTGAAGTGGAAAAACTGCTGGGATTGGAAGACAAACGCGGTATCGAAGAATACGGCGTGGAAGAATTCTGCACCAAATGCCGTGAATCGGTGTTCAGCTACGAAAAACTGTGGCGCGAAATGACCGAACTGATGGGCTATTGGATAGATTTGGACGATCCCTACATCACTCTTTCGAACGATTATATCGAGTCCGTTTGGTGGATTCTGGATAACTTTTTCAAGCGCGATTTAATCTATAAAGCGCATAAAATTGTGCCTTACTGCCCCAGTTGTGGCACACCCCTCTCCTCGCATGAAGTGGCACAAGGCTATAAGGACGTGGAAGACCCGTCTGTATATGTGAAATTTAAAGCCAAGGACGAGGAAAATACATACTATCTGGCTTGGACAACTACGCCCTGGACTCTTATCTCTAATGTAGCCTTAGCGGTTAACCCTAAAGAATTGTACGTAAAGGTGTTGCATCAGGGGCAGTACCTTATTTTAGCCAAAGCCAGGCTTGCTGTTTTGGGCGAAGAATTTGAGTTTGTAGCCGAATGCTTGGGGCGTGATTTGGAAAGACGGCCTTACGAGCCGCTATTCACCTTTGTGGAAGCCGATAAACCTGCCTGGTATATAGGTTTAGCGGATTATGTAACCATGAGCGATGGCACCGGTATTGTGCATACTGCCCCGGCTTTTGGGCAGGACGATTATACTTTGGGGCGCAAATATGACCTCCCCTTTATCCAACCCGTGAATGCTGAAGGCAAGTTTTGCGATTTGGTTGTTCCTTGGGCTGGCATATTTGTAAAAGCAGCAGATAAGGATATTATCCGCCACCTAAAAGACAGCGGTAATCTGTACCGCCGGGAACAGGTGAAACACAGCTATCCTCATTGCTGGAGATGCAGCAGCCCGCTTATTTATTATGCACGTGAAAGCTGGTATATCCGCACTACCGAATTTAAAGAACAACTGATTGCCAATAATGCCAAGATTAACTGGTATCCTTCCTTCGTAGGCGAAAAACGCTTTGGCGAATGGCTGGAAAACAACGTGGATTGGGCTTTATCGCGAGACCGTTTTTGGGGAACTCCCTTAAATATCTGGGTTTGCGAAAGCTGCGGTGATAAACGCTCCATAGGCTCCATTGCCGATCTAAAAGCAGAAGGCAAGCTGGCAGATGGCTCTGTTGTACCCCAGAATATTGAGCTGCATCGTCCTTACATCGATGATGTGAAGCTTTCCTGCACCTGTGGCGGAACTATGCATCGCACCCCGGAAGTTATTGATTGCTGGTTCGATAGCGGCTCCATGCCCTTTGCACAGTGGCACTATCCTTTTGAAAATGCGACACGTTTCGACAGCGAATTGTTTCCTGCCGATTTTATCTCGGAAGGTATCGATCAGACACGTGGCTGGTTCTATTCTATGCTCACGATTTCCACCCTGCTGAAGGGTGTTTCCAGCTATAAAAGCTGTTTGGTGAACGACATGATTCTGGATAAAAACGGCCAGAAAATGAGTAAAAGCAAGGGTAACTCTGTGGATCCAATAGCTTTGATGCACGATTTTGGCGCTGATGCCATTCGCTGGTATTTGCTGGAAGTAAGTCCACCGTGGGTACCCACAAGGTTCGATACCGACGGCGTTAAAGAGATTTTGGGCAAGTTTGTCGGCACACTTAAAAACGTGTATTCGTTCTATGCCACCTACGCCAATATCGATGGTTTCGCTGCGGCAAAATATCCCCGTAGCTGCGTTCGCACCGCAGAAATTGACCGCTGGATTATCTCCCGCTTGCATAGCTTGATAAATGAAGTCCGTGGCTACATGGAAAGCTATGAATTCACCAAAGTTGTGCGTGCCATCCAGGCTTTCGTGATAGACGAGGTTTCAAACTGGTTTGTGCGGCGCAGCAGACGCAGATTTTGGGCTATGGAGCTTACAACTGATAAAATAGATGCGTATCGCACGCTATATCATGTTCTGGTAGAAGTTAGCAAACTTATTGCGCCTTTTACCCCACATCTGGCAGAAGAGCTGTTCCAATGCTTAGGTGCCGGAGAAAGCGTGCATTTAGAGCTATTCCCAGAGTCCGATGCAGCATTTGTGGATGCAGAATTGGAAAGGAAGATGCAAAGCGTGATCGATGTGGTATCATTAGGACGTGCTGCACGTAACGAGTGCCAGATTAAAACCCGGCAACCTTTGGGCGAAATGTTTGTTCCAGCCAAGCTGCAAAGCGCTTTAGCGGACATGCTGGAGCTGGTGAAAGAAGAAGTAAACATCCACCAGATCAGTTTTGTGCGCGAAGATGATGGCTTTGTGCAGTATGAGCTAAAGGCCGATTTCAAGGCTTTGGGACCTAAATACGGCAAGCTTATGAAAGGCATTAGCAGCGCTTTAGCCAAGATAACCGGAACTGTAGCCTTGCAGGAATTTCAAGAAAAAGGTGTGTTCAATCTGGAAGTAGAAGGCCAAACCCTTACCTTATTCCCTGAAGAATTGGTAGTGCATATCCTTCCCCGCGAAGGCTATGTGTTTGCCAATCTAAAAGATATCTTCGTGGCTTTGGATACCCGCATGACTCCGGAACTTATCAGTGAAGGCTATGCCAGGGAACTTATCAACAAAATCCAGTTTACCCGAAAAGATCTGGGGCTGGAAATCATGGACAACATAAACTTGAAGTACACCACTGATAATGAAGATATTAGTTCTGCCTTTGAGGCACACAAAGCTTTCATCCTTAGCGAAACATTGGCTAAGGGCGCGGTTCGTTTGGAAAAACCGCAAAGCGATATGCAACAAGTGGATATCAACGGAAATGAAGTATATTTGGGTATCACTAAGGTTAGCCAGTAGGCCACGCAGCAGGAGAGCATTATGAGCAAATATTGTTTAAATTGCGGCAAACCCCTTCCCGAAAAGGCAAAGTTTTGCACTTTTTGTGGCGAGAATTTGCAACCGGAAGATAGCGAAAATCCTTCACCAGAAGCGGTTTTCACCCCTAAACGCAGCAACGACCAACCCCAATCCCATGTAGGCAAGAATTTCACCCTGCTGGAAAAAGGAAGCTTGTTTCAGGGCTATCGTGTGGTGAAGATGCTGAACAAAGATGCTGAGGGGATAAAATACACTGTAGAAAAGGATAATCAGCAGTATCTACTGAAGATATTCTACAAATCCAGTATCATCAATATAGAGTCCTTATTTGCCTTGCAGAAGCGCTTGGAGAAGCTGAATCACGTAATGGACAAACATCTTGCCCGTGTGATAGAGATCGATTCGCACCATGATCCAGCGTACATGATAGTGGAATACACACATGGGGTTTCGCTTGCCCATATCAAGGCGCACAATCCGGATAGGCTTACCGAAGAATTTATGCGGAATGTGGCACCTCAATTGGTGAATACGGCGATTGTTTTGCGTAACAACGATCTTACCTTAAGTGCGCTGGCCTTCACTAACATCATGGTTGACGATGAGGATAATGCAATAATACTCTCTTCTGCAGTAAGTTACGAATTGCGCGATGAACGGGAAGATTTGTTTGCCTTGGCAGTTATCATCGCTCAGGCACTTTCGCGCCATACGCTGTATAAAAACATCTACAGTGCGGAAGGGCTTGCCACACAGAAGTTTGCCTATATTGCCGGGGTTAGCATCGCCTTTAATAAAATATTGGGCGAAGCTCTGCATCGCAACATCCTGCAACGCTACCCTAAGCTGGAAACTTTTCTGGAAGCCTTAATTAACCTTCCTCCCGTGTCTCAGGATGAAATCTGGACAGTTCAGGAGAAAGGCAACCTTGATAAAATGGAAACTGTTAACGCCGCTGATAAGCCCAAAACCCGCATTGAATTCCTTTTTTGGTTTCTGATAATACTGATTGTTACAGTGCTGACCGTTTTGCTTACCACGAACATTTTCAGTGTTTTATTTGGAGGCAAGGGCGAGAAACTTCAATACACCGGTCTCGTAAAAAGCGCTGATGTTGGGGATAGCCTCAGCCAGCCTATAGACGATATAGAGCGTTCAGGAAGCCCACTGCGAACTGCTTATGGAGACTTGAAATCCAGTTCTACCAGCCCCAGGGTAGATTCCCGCCGTCCGCTTCCAGCAACCGAAAACAACGCCAGCAATGCACCTGTCCCAGCGGCTAAACCCAAACCACCGATAAATATGAAGTTTATTGATGCTAATACACTTGGTTTTGGCAGGCTGAAAGAAAACCTGCACCACAATGTTTCGCTATCGTCTTTTTACATCGGCAAACAGGAAGTAACTCAGGGTGAATGGAGCAGTTTTATGAAACCCGCCAACTGTAGCAGCTTTGGGGATAAACTGCCTGTGGACAACGTAAGTTGGTCTGATATAGCCATTTACTGCAATGGCCGCAGTGAAGCAGAAGGGCTAACCCCTGCTTATAAGATTAGGGGTGTAGGCGCTTCCAGGGTGATCACTTGCGATTTTAAGGCTAATGGTTACCGGCTTCCCACAGAAGCAGAGTGGGAAATGGCTGCCAAAGCAGGGCAGCTGTACAACTATAGTGGTTCCGAAGACCCCGAAGATATAGCCTGGTTCAAAGACACCAGCGGCGGTAAAATCCGCAATACAGCAAGCAAAGACGCCAATGACTGGGGTTTGTATGACATGACTGGTAACGTTTCAGAATGGTGCTGGGATTGGTTTGATGCCAATTATGTCCGTGCTTTGCCTACCTTTATTAACCCCAATGGCCCCGCAACAGGTACACAGAAAGTAATCCGCGGGGGCAGCGTTGCCAACGGTAAAGGACGCAATCTAAACATTTTATGGCGTGAAAAAGGCGATCCTAACCGTGGTTATCAATTTGTAGGTTTTCGCTTGGTGAGAAACAGCTAAAGTTTTGCGTGCTGGTGTGTGGGCGTGTTGGAGTGCCAGAGTCCTCGCTGGCAAGGTCTATTGGTGTCCTCACCGATAGTATTTATCAATTCTCGCTACACCTCGGCATAGCCGCTGCTACGATCTGCAACAAACCCTCTTGCTATCATTCCCATAGCATTGGCTATGCATTGTCCATCGCATCCACATTTCAAGGCCAATGATAGGGGAATGCATTCAGGGAACACTAGCGTAAATTTCTTGAGCTAAATAAAAAAGTCCTTTACACGATTTCCCCCATGTGGATAATAGGTTTCCAAAGGTGAAATGGGTTTAATATACCTAAATTGAAGTGTTTATTTATGGTGAAGTTCCAGCCTCGCTACACCTGGCTAAAGCGTATTAAATAAGATAAATATAAAAGGCAAAAAGATGGACAAAAGGTGGCTTATCCCAGTAGATAAGGAAGAAGCATCCCTGCCTGTGATCGAAGAACTTAGCACTGCCCTGAAGATCCCACGCTTAGTGGCAGCCTTGCTGTATCGCAAAGGCTTACGATCACTTAGCGCAGTGCAGGATTTTTTCACTCCGGTTTTGGCTGGCTTGTTCGATCCCTTCCTGTTTGAAGACATGGAGAAAGCAGTGCAGCGGATTCTTGCAGCAATCGAGGCAGGGGAACGCATAACCATTTATGGCGATTACGACGTGGATGGCACCACCGCCACTGCGTTGTTATACCTGGGTTTGAAGCGAATTGGGGCAGCGATAGATTATTATATTCCCCACCGCATG
>JAVEUB010000093.1:0-9212 GCA_034005785.1 Cloacimonas sp. (SeqCode)
CCATTTCCAAGGTATATTTGCGAGGGCCGAGGTATTTTACAATATCTTCTGCTTTAATAACCCATTTCTGCGCTACACCCATAGCCACTTCGCGGGCAATCTTGCGAAATATAGAGCCTATCCGCCGCTGCAAATTACGCACTCCAGCCTCACGGATGTAAAAACGGATTAATTCTTGCAGGGCTGGCTTGGTTAAGGTTAAATCCTGGCCTACTAAGCCATTATCATCCAGCTCGCGAGGAATTAGATAGTTCTTGGCAATTTCTATTTTATCGTTTTCCAGGTAGCTGGTGAATTCTATTATCTCCATACGATCACGCAAGGGTGGAGGAATAGTATCCAGAGAGTTTGCCGTGGTAATGAACATCACTTCGCTTAAATCAAACGCGAGATTAATGTAGTTATCCACAAAGTTGTTATTTTGTTCGGGATCAAGCACTTCCAGTAAAGCCGACGCAGGATCACCACGAAAATCGCGACCCAGCTTATCTATCTCATCCAGCATAAACACCGGGTTTGCAGTACCCTGGCGCTTTATCTCCATCAGGATTTTTCCTGGCATAGCTCCGATATAAGTGCGTCGGTGACCCCGGATTTCGGCTTCGTCATGAATTCCGCCCAGGGACATGCGAATAAACTTGCGGTTTAGCGCACGGGCTACAGATTTGCCGATGGAGGTTTTACCCGTTCCGGGAGGACCTACAAAGCACAGGATGGGTCCCTTTAAATGCCCTTTCAGCTTTTTCACCGCAATGTATTCCACAATGCGCTGCTTTGCCTTTTCCAGTCCATAATGATCCTTAGCCAGAATGCGCTCGATCTTCTTAAGATCGAGGCGGTCTTTGCTATACACCGTCCAGGGAAGATTAACCAGCCAATCCAGATAATTGCGAATAACGCCGTATTCACTGGCTGCAGGCTGCATGGTTGAGAGGCGCTCCAGCTCTTCGTAGGCTACTTCTTTCACGTGGTCGGGCAGCTTGTTCTTCTCAATTAAGACGCGCCATTTAAGGATTTCCTTGCTTACTTCGTCTGTTTCGCCAAGTTCACGGCGGATGGCATCAAGCTGCTCGCGCAGGTAATAACGGCGCTGATCTTCATTCATCTCCAGCTGAATATTGCTGCGAATGTGGTTTTCCACCCGCATCTGTCGGATTAACTCTGCCAGGCAGTTATTTAGGTAGCGATAGCGCTGTTTCAAATTGGTTAGTTCCAAAATCTTCTGCCGATCGTGAACAGGTAAATCTATGTTACCAGAGATGATATCTGCTACCCTGCCAGCTTGTTTAACATTGGTAAGCCCAGCTATCATTTCCCGGTTCAGCAGGGTGCTTTCTTGCGAGATTTTATCCAGAAGCTCCAGTGCTATCGTGCGATAGGCTTGGATTTCGGTATCTTCTGTGGTATCTTCCACGATAGATTCCACATCCACCATGATAAAGGGATCTTTTTGCACCACTTTTTGTTGCTTGATGCGGGAAGAACCCTGTAGCAGCAAAGAGATTGAGCCATCCTGGTTGCGCAGCATACGCAAGATATTAACTGCGGTACCTACCTTCACCAATTCTGTTTCGCCTTTATCGTTTACTTCTTTATCCAGAAAGAAGGCCATAAGTTTATCGTTGGATAGAGCGTAATCTACCACGAGTTTTGATTCTTCATCCGAAACCACCAGCGGCATAAGCAGGTAGGGAAACATCACTACGCTGCTCATGTGTAATACTGGAAGGGTTCTGGGAATTCTGTTATTGGTATCTTCCATGTGCACTCCCATTAATTAGGTTACAGGTATCAGGTGTCAGGTGACAGGTGTCAGGTAACAGGTAAGCTGATCCCATATTTATAGCTTAAACGGCTTAGGGTAAAAAACAAGTAAGGGCTTACTGTTGAACTGCAATATACAGCGCTGTAGCCAGCTTCACCAGGTTAGCATCGGTGGAGTTTAAGTTATCCGCCAGCTTTTTGGCAATGTTCGTCATCACGATATACGCAGCTTGGTAGTTTTGCTTGGCAAAGCTTTCGAAATCAGCTTTGCTTAGCGTATAAAGTAGGCATTCCCTTTGAGCAATGATGTTGGCATTCCGGGCAGCATGACCAAGCACTCCGTTTTCTCCAAAGGTAGGCAGCATTTCTCCACTTAGCGTAGCTAAAACCTTTTCTGTAGAAGCCTGATCGGCATCGAAACCTTTTACCAAATCTTTGGTAACCTTCACACATCCATCTACAAGCAGATAGAATTGATCTCCATAAGAGCCTTCCTTAAGGATATAACAGCCTTTGCCAACTTTTTCAGGACGGAAAAGCGGTTGCAAAAACGCCAGATGCTCTGTGGCAAGCCCAGAAAATAAGGGAACTTTTTCCAAAGTACTTAGTTCTATCATGTTAAGCTCCATAGCTTATGCCATCAGGATGCAGTGATCGTTCACTTGAACTACACTGTCCCGGGGTGGATTCCAACGAATACTATTCTTATCCTCTTGCACAACCCGTTTGGATTTGGCAAGTGCGGCCTGAATAAATTGATCAATCCCCCCATTATCATCGGTAAAAATACTAGACATCTCCAGTTCCGGTTCTTTGCTCATCAGTCCCATCAAGATCTTTTTGTGTTCTTGATAGTAGTAATCAAAAAGCTCACCGTAACTCTTGCCCACATAAGTATCATGTACTTTTACTGTGGCAATTCTGTTTCCGGGATCTTTCGCCAGTTGATAAAACACGGATAGGTTATTTCGCTCAAACACATTATTAGCAAGGATATAACCGCCCAGATCGTCCCAGATAATTGTGTTACTTATCCCTATTCGGTGCAGCATAGAGCGGTTGTCGGTATTTATCAGTTGCACGGTAATTTTATCATTCTTCACCATATAATGTACCGTGTTGGCAATAATTATACTGCGGTCGTCCGCTGCACTGCGATCCAGCGTATGATCTGCCAGGATAATAACTTGTGAAGCGCTTGGAACTGCAGCTCGGCGCAGAGAAGTATCATTAGTGGCTTCTCCCCTCACAAAACTGAGGGGCAGAGCAGGATAGCGGGATTCCAGATGCTCAAAGAACTCAGGTGTTTCGTTTGCCAGAATGCACACTTCTACATCCTGCATATTCTTTTCTATTAGTGCCTTAAGCAAGAAATCTCCGGTGTTGTTCCAGCCACAAATCACCACGTGGTCATGTGCTCTGATCTGTTTCAAACCTTTTGCTCCTTTTAACCTGTCCTCAATAAATAGGGAGGCAATCAAACCCGTAAAAACTGATAGCGATGTAAAACCTACCAGGATAAGAACTATGCCTACAACCCTTCCTGGCTGGGTTATAGGAAATTTATCCCCATAACCAACCGTGGCAATGGTCACTATCGCCCACCAGATGCCATCCCAGAACGAGCGAATCGTATTACTCTCATAACCTTTGCGCTCAAACAGCCAAGCCATCAGCGCAGAAAACAGCAGCAAGATAGCAATAAATAACAGCACCCAAAGAAAGCGGGTAACTATCTTTTGATTCTCGCCACGGATGTGGAAAGTTTTGGTAAAGGCTCTTCTGATATTTCGGAAAAGCTTCATATAGCCATTATACAATAATCAAGAAAAGAATCATGTTCATGATGCCAATGATAAAATTCAGCACCAGAAAAGCCCAAATAAGCGGCTTATATACGTAACGCCGAAAATAACCATAGAAGAACTCGATGGAGAATTGAAAATCATAATCGTCTATCCGATGCTCTAAGCGTAGCTGTTCAATCAGGCGTGGTACAGTTTTCCGCAGCAGATTTGCAGCAAGATTGCTAAAAGCATCCACAATCTTGTTGCGAATACTCTCTTTCAGTTTTCCAGGCAACAGTTTCCATTCCTCCACGAATTCCGTCTTCTCCCATAGCCACTGCTTAATCATTTTCAGCCATTTGCATAAATAGCCATCACGATCCTTGGTATTGGCTGCTTGATCGAGGTAATCATGCAGGATATCACGTGCCTTGCTGAACAGCCATTCCCGCTTTGCTACCAGAAAACCTGGAGTAAGAGGTATCCTCTTTCCAAAAATATACCGGGCTTTGGCATTGAACAACAACCATTTGAATAAAACTACCAAAGATAGCCCCAAGGCCATGTTCCACACGATAAAACTAAGCGATTTTAAAAATATGAGCATTTAAAAACCTCCTCCTGCTCCGCCACCACCAGAACGACCACCCCCGCCGCCGCCAAAACCACCGAAACCTCCAAAGCCTCCACTACTACCTCCGCCCCAGCTTCCACCGCTATTTCCTCCACCCCAACCGCCACCACGGCCGCTAAGAATGAAAGCCCAGAGTAGCACTTCCAAGATTCTTCCCTTTGTTACGATCATCAGAAAAATGAAAATTATGATAAGCGCTAAAACGCCAAAACCTGATGATTTGCGGTTTCCGTTGGCTGCACCTTGGGAATAAGCGGATACCCCGGTTAGGGTTACCCCTTTCTCCTGGGCAATTTTGGAGAGCAGCATCAAGCTGCCTTGGGTAAAAGCCTGATCCCAGTTTTCCGAGCCTTTTTTTAGATATGAACGCATTGTTTGAATAACTTTTATGTTATCTGCATCAGGGAGATAGCCTTCAGAGCCATAACCTACTTCAATGCGCAGCCTGCGTTCCTTTACTGCCAGAAAAAGCAGCACGCCTTCATCGCGTTTACTGCCAATTTTCCACTCTTTGTAAACCTGCACACCATAGCTTACCTCATCGTCACCCCCAATATCAGGGAAAGTGGCAATAAAGAAATCTACATCCGTTTTCTCGCGCAGTTCAATAGCCCAGTCGTTTAGCTGGTTGCGAGTTTCCGGCATAAGGATACCGGCAAAGTCATTAACAAAGCCAACTGGAGCTGGAATCTTGGCAAACGCCAAGCTTACCATTACCCCGATAAACAGCAAACTGAGGAGTTTACGCAGTTTACACCTCATGCAGGATGTGCCCCATTTTGGTTTTCTTAGTATGCAGATAGCGTCGGTTCTCATCCTGAGCTTCTATTTCGATGGGAACGCGCTCCACAATCTCCAATCCATAGCCGGTTAAACCCACAATTTTCTTGGGGTTGTTGGTAAGCAGCTTTATCTTCTTAAGTCCTAAATCTTTCAGGATTTGCGCTCCGATGCCATAATCCCTCAAATCTTCAGCAAAGCCAAGATCAAGATTAGCCTGCACTGTATCAGCCCCATTATCTTGCAAATGGTAGGCTTTAATTTTGTTTAACAGCCCAATACCTCTTCCTTCCTGCCTCATGTAGAGAATCACGCCCTTGCCTGCTTCCGAGATCATCTCAAAGGCTTTGGCTAATTGCTCTCCACAATCGCAGCGCAAGCTATGCAAAGCATCGCCTGTAAGGCATTCAGAGTGCACCCGCACAAGCGTTTCTTCGTCCCTGCAAATCTCTCCCATCACCAACGCCAGGTGATATTCATCGGATAAATCGCTTACATAGGTTATGATATCGAACATGCCATAACTTGTAGGAAGTTTGGCTTTTGAAACCTGATGCACCAGACGTTCCTTTTTTCTGCGCCAATGTATAAGTGATTCTATGGTAATAATCTTCAAATTGTGTTTTGCAGCAAAGGGAATAAGATCGTCCAGCCTGGCCATATCGCCATCTTCACGGATAATTTCGCAGATCGCTCCTACGGGATGCAAACCGGCAAATTTCACCAGATCAACCGCAGCTTCAGTGTGCCCCGCGCGCTTTAGGACACCACCCTTTTCGGCCAATAGGGGAAACACATGCCCGGGACGCATAAACATCTTGGCAGTGCTATCAGGATCGGCAAGGGCTTTAATACTCATTGCTCGTTCAGATGCTGAAATTCCGGTTGTTGTGCCAGCAATAACATCCACCGATACGGTAAACTTTGTGCCATGGCGTTCATTATTACGGTTCGTCATCAAGCCTATTTCAAGCCGTTGTGCCACATCCAGTTCCATGGGAACGCATAACAAGCCTTTACCCTGGGTAATCATGAAATTCACCTTAGCAGGGGTTATCAGATCGGCTGCCATCAGCAAGTCACCTTCGTTTTCGCGGTAGGCATCATCTACTACGATGATCATTTCACCATCTTTAATGGCATTTATGGCGTCTTCAACGCTACTGAATACGGTTTTTTCAATTATTTTTATGTCTGTTTCCAAATTACAATTCTCCTTTATTCAGGAACATATTCAAATCACGGCTATCTGTGTCAATAGCAAAATAACTATTCAGCCAAGCGAGTGTATAATTAAGATCTTCAGGGAGTTCCGCAACTGCCACAATTTCTTTACCGCTAACGGGATGCACAAATTCAAGTTTCCAGGAGTGTAAAGCCTGCCTTAACAGGTGCGTGGTAAGCAGTTCAGTGGCTTTACGCTTCATATTCTGAGGCAGCAAAGAGTGTACATAACGCCTGGTGTTATACAATAAATCTCCCAAAACAGGGTAATGCACATGCGCAAGGTGAACTCTGATTTGGTGCATTCTTCCTGTTTCCAGATTCACCTTCAGCAAGGCAAAATAGTGCCAGGTCTTTAGCGTTTCATAGTGTGTTAGCGACCAGCGTCCTGCATCGGAAACCACCATCATGCGTGGATTGCGAGTGCTGCGGGAAATATAGGTTTCGATGCTACTATTTGCAGGATCAGGAACCCCGGATGTTATTGCCAGATAGGTTTTCTTTACTTGCCGGTTGGCAAACATCTCAGAAAGCTTAGCTTGTGCCGCATCATTTTTAGCAATCATAATCAAACCAGAAGTGCCACGATCCAGGCGATGCACTATTCCAGGTCGATTAACCTCTCTGCCACTGGACAAATCACTACCAAAACGATGCATAATGGCATTAACCAGGGTTCCATCAGGATTACCAAAGCCGGGATGCACAATCATGCCTGGGGCTTTGTTTATTATTGCCAGGTGGTCATCTTCATACACCACGTCCAGAGGGATATCCTGCGCATATACGTCCTGAGGTTCCGGTTCGGGGAGGTTTAGGATTATCTCATCCCCTGGTTTCAACGGATAACTTTTTTTCACTGGTATGCTGTTTACCAGTATCTTATCATCATCGATTAAGCGTTCGATGAAACTGCGCGAATAGAGTTCTTGTATATTTAACTCTACCAGGAACTTATCCAGCCTGGGAAGAAGAGTTTTAGTACAGTTATCCTGCTTCTGTAGTTCTTCAACCAACCCCTCATCGCAGTTACTACCACATACAATTTTAATCTGGTTTTTCAGCATTATTCTCTTTAAGTCGCCTTTTCAGGCTGTTGAGGGATAGGAACGGCATCGGTGAAATCCATTACATATACTGCACCAGTGGTAAGCCCCTTACGATTGCGCACAATGGAGCCTTTGATGAGCACCTTGCTGAGATACACAATATCTTCCACTTGAACATTATAGATATTATTCCCATAACGCAAAGCGTCCAGAATCACGGCAAATAAGCGGGTATGATAATCGTTTTTCCACACCATCTCATTCAGATTTACCATCTCCGAGATCATAGGAAACCTGCGGCGGAAATCCTCGTTGCAATATACAACGTCACCATTGATACTGGCAATTAAAATGGACTGAGGAAGCAAGTTTATCAATAGCGTAATGCGCTGATTATGTTCGTATATCTTTTCTGCCTTGGCGGAATCGAAACGCATCAAAATTCCCAGCATCTTCTCCAGTCCAAAGATCAAATCCTGAAAATCTCGGTCCTGGTCATAGATCGAGCTATCAATATCCAATTGGTAATTGCCATTGGAAATGCTTTCCACCAGAGTGCCCACTTCCTTTATCGCATTGTGAAGCCTGAAGGGAATGTAGTTATACAGCACCATGATATACACAAAAAGCACAAAAACAAAAATTAGAATTATAGAATGTATATCGCTGGCCATATTGTAAATATCTTTGGCTTGCGCCACGGCAAACAGCAAGAACGTTGTTTGCATGGCTAAAAGTCCTAATAACATTAGAATCAGAAAGTGGTATTTGCTTTTTAATGAGCGTTTCATAATTTATCCTTATTAGCCGCAATATCATAAATCAGCTTGTCGATATTACCTTTTGAACCCAAGAGAATCAGCACGTCGCCTTCATTAACCATATCATTTGCCCCGGGCATGTCATTTAGCTTTTTTTCAATTACATTCTGGCCATCTTCGGTTATCGACAAATAATTGTATTTAATGGCGATTACGTTCACTCCACGCTGCGTGGGAAGAGCTAAATCCTGCAAGGGACGGCCTACAAATTCCCTGGGCGCTACCATTTCTACCACTATGTGTCCACTGGAGAGATTGATGTATTCCAGGATATTGCGTGAGATCAGCGTTTTAGCTAATTGGTCGCCGATCATTTCTTCCGGCAGTAAAGTATGCTGAACCCCGATTAAGGTTAATATCCTTCCATGTAATTGTGATTCCACCTTGGCATATACTATCCCCACTCCGATCTTTTTCAGAATAGCGGCGGTTAAAATGGATTCTTGAATATTGCGCCCAATCCCAATTATTACGGCATCCGCTTCGTTCAGATTTTGGGAACGCAAGGATGGTTCATCGGTGCTATCCATGCATACAGCAAAAGAGACCATTCCGCTTACTTCGTTAATTACTTCTTGTTTTTTATCTATGGCAATCACTTCCATACCGTTTTCTGCCAATATTTTGGCAACCGTCATTCCGAAGCGCCCCAGTCCAATCACTGCATATCTGGCCATAATTTCTCCTTTTTACCTGTCACCTAATCATCATCCAATCGCAATTTTTTCTTCAGCGAAGTTAATATTAGGCTCTCTTCTTCGCATCGAGAAAGCATATATCATTGTTAGCGGGCCTATACGCCCGATATACATCAGTAAGGTTATCAGTAATCTTCCGGGATAGCTTAGCTGATTTGTGATTCCCATCGATAAACCTACGGTTCCGAATGCTGATACCGCCTCAAAAAGTATCTTCTCGAAGGCAAATGGCTCTATCAGCATTAGCATGAATACGGTAAAAAACACTATCATAATCGCTAATGTTACCAGGCTGGTAGCTTCACGTGCATTTGACAGAGCAATTTTGCGGTTGAATATAGTAAGTTCTCTTTTCCCCCGCAGCATGGATACCACCGATAACACCATTACCGCAAAGGTGGTAGTTTTTACTCCTCCACCTGTGGAACCGGGAGAAGCTCCAATAAACATCATAA
>JAVEUB010000094.1:0-9208 GCA_034005785.1 Cloacimonas sp. (SeqCode)
TCAGCGGAAAGAACTTGCAGCGTGAATTGCCTTTAAGCCCGGATGGCAGTTTATATTTCAAATATTACGGACCCCAGAACTCTTTTCGGTACATACCTTTCGTTGATGTTCTGGAAAACCGATGTCCCCCGCAATTTTTCCATAATCGCATCGTGCTGGTAGGTTCATCAGCTTTGGGGCTGCGTGATAATAAAAATATGCCGCTCGATCAAAACTATCCGGGAGTGGAGCTGCATGCCACTATTATGCGTAACATTCTGGAAGAAGACTACATCCATTGGCTTAATCCCTGGATTATTTTAGCAGCTAACATACTATTACTTTTAGCTTTGGTGTTTCTGATTCAAAATGTGAAACCTTTTGTCGGCATGGCCGTCTTTTTTATTGTCACCGCGTTGTTGATCCTTGCTTTCTTTATCATTTATGCAGTTGGAACTATCACCTTGCCATATACTACCATTCTGCTTCCCTGGATTATCGGGTTCATCGGTTTGTTCATCACGCAGTTTCAAGAACAGGTATTGGAAAAAAGAAAAGTGCGAAACGCTTTTGAACACTATGTTTCCAAAGCTGTTATCAGCCAGATAATGAAGGGCTCGCATAGTTTAGCTGTGGGTGGAGAAAAGAAAACCATAAGTATCATGTTTGTGGATGTGCGCAACTTCACCTCGCTCTGTGAAAAGCTTAGTCCCGACGAGATTACAGGATTTATGAACAAGTACTTTAACCTCGCTACGCAGCAGATTTTTGCTCATCAGGGCTTGCTGGATAAATACATTGGTGATGCTGTACTTGGCTTGTTTGGCGCACCCGTTACTTACCCGGATTTCGAAATTAATGCCGTGCTTACTGGAATTGCCATCCGGGATATCTCGTTTGCTCTAAAACAGCAGCACGCAGATCATCCAGTGTTGCAAGATTTCCGCATTGGAGTTGGCATCGCCACAGGAGAAGTTATTGTAGGCAATATCGGCTCGGACATGATATTTAACTACACCGCCATCGGCGATAGAATGAATTTTTGCTCCCGCCTGGAAGCCCTGAATAAGTTCTATCATACCAGCATTATTATAGACGACGTTACCTACCAAAAAGTGAAGGATTGTTTCATCTGCCGCAAGCTGGATAGGGTTACCGTTGCAGGCAAACAAATTGTTACGGATATCTACGAAGTGCTTGATCTACCTGAAAATATTGATCCAGATAGCGCTCTGCTGAAAAGCTATGCGCATTACGAAACCGCACTGGCTCTGATGCATGCCACTCATTTTACCGAAGCCAAAGACGCTTTGAAACAAGCCCTGGAGCTTAATCCTACTGACTACCCCAGCCTGATGATGCTGGAACGCATCGAAATGGTTAATTGGGAATCATGGGATGGGGTTTGGCAACACGAAAAGAAATAGCTATTTATCAACTGGCTCTTCCAGCTTGCTTGCGACTGTGCATATAACCCAAAAACCAATACCGCTACTCTCCCTGATGATAGTTCAGCTTGTGTTCCTGTAGGGTGAAACCCTCAAAACAGCGAGTTATCTGCAAGAAGATCAGCAAACCATAAAGCGAATTTGCATGCCTCCCTCTTATGTTTTTTTTCTTTCGCATAAAATCATAACAATCCGCGTCATCCGCGTTCTATCCCCCACGCACAAAAGAAAAGCCCGGACGAAACCGGGTCTTTCCAATCAATTCAGGGAGTGAATTGTATTATCTATCGTGTGTAGCTCTCACAGCGTAGCTCTCACTGCGTAGCTCTCACTGGCGAAGCCTCTCACAGCGTAGCTCTCACCCTTTATTTCATCAACACCGCTTTACGCATAAAGCTGTCCTGACCAGAGATCATTCTGATGTAATACACACCGGTGCTGCAGATGCGGCCATTGTTATCGGTGCCATTCCAGTATGTTTTGTAATTTCCAGCAGCTTTCGTGCCTTCGCTGAAGCTGCGCACAAGCTGACCACGGGTATTATAGATGGCAAAGTTAACTTCGCCTTGTTTAGCTAAACCATAGCTAAGCGTGGCATTGGGATTGAAGGGATTGGGATAGATGCCATTAAACTCGGTTACCAGTGGAATATTGGGGGTTCCGGGGTTTCCACCACCGCTATAGGTAATTGTAATGGGGCCATGATAGGCAACTCCACCATCCAAATCCTGCGCTTGTAGCCAGTAATAATAGATGCCATCCTCGTTAAGCTCGCTGTCGGTAAACAAATAGCTCTGCTGCTGAGAAGTGTTCGTAGCCACAATCAAGGGGCTTACAATCAAGGCTTGGCTGAGGTCACTGCTTACACCACGGTGCACATAAAAACCATTCACACCTGTTTCGGATTGAGTAACCCACATCAAGCTAACGTTGTTATACGCATTAAGCGTGGCAGTAAAAGAAGAGAGCTCCACGGGTAGGGTAGCATCACCAGCACCTAATACTATCGGTGTAGCACTACCACCGGTTGGATTTACTGTATTTGCTCCACTTGGCCATACACCATTAGAATCGGTGTTTTCAGCATAAATAGTACCGTCATCAAGCCTTCTGCTTTCAACACGTTTGATACCAGTGAATCCTTTTGTGCCTATAGAATTGGGTATAATCACACCCCAAGCTCCGGCAACAGCATCAACATTGCTTAGATATGCAGATAGAATTGAAGACACACCTGATAAATCTAAGCCATCGCTTTCTATCACAGAACCGGCGATTGGTCTGCCGGTACCAGCTTCGTTGTCGTAAACAAAGGCAAAGTTTTTGGCAGGAGATAGTGACACGCCATAAAGGAAAGTGCCCTGATTCACGTTTTCCTCAGTTCCAAAGTTAATAACTTTAATTGGGCTGGTGGTGGTTAAACGTGTAACTACAGAGGTTCCATTATTGCCGCCATTCAAACGTAATCTTAGGAAAACTTCATTACCTACAGGGAAAACAGTGGTATTACCAGTAGGTTCACCCATAAACCACCCTTCATACAAGCCTGTAGCATCAGTTGTAAATTCTCCATAACTTCCAGCGGTGCTAAGCCCTGGACTCGTTGTACGAACGAATGAACCATCAGGCATCACATAGACTGGTGTGCCTGCGCCATCATAAGTAGGGATACTGGTAGATAAAACAAATTGGCAGGCATACCTATATGTGGAAGAAGGAGTAAGGTTTTCAAGCTTTAAGCGCATGGCAGTAGGAATGCGGTTATTATTGGTTCCGCTTAATCCTTGCATGTATTGGGGTACAATAATATCTGTTAATGTAGGCTGTGCCATGGGTGTATTGGATATCTCAACTCCGGCACTCCAATTGCTATTCTTGCGAGTGTATATTTTGGCATAATATATAGTGCCATTGCTTAGATTAGTTATTGTCTGAGGGGATGTTGCACCTTTGTAAACTACAAAACCACTGTCAAAACCGGTACCGCTGCCAAAGGACAGACTGGCAGAATAAGCACTTCCATTTCCTGTTGGGGTACCGCTGATGGTTGAAATAGCTTTTACCACTATCATTACTTCGTCGTAAATACTTGTGGGATTTGTCCAAGTAACAGCAAGTGATCCACTTGCAACCGTTGATGATGCACCAGTAACGTTCTTGGCACCATTCTGAATTGTGAAAGCTGAGCTTTCTGTTCCTGTTACTGCCGGACTATCACTATCAATCCGAATTTTATATCCAGTGCCTTCAGTTGTTCCTGTGGGAATGGTAATGGTAACCGAACCTGAAGGATTGGTTCCACTAACGGAGGCAGTTCCTATGCTTGTGGGACTGGCAAAGCTACCGCTGGCATCTGATAATTTGGCTGTAAAAGTTGCTCCAGAATATGTACCTATGGATGTATAGGGAACTGAACCAGTAGCAGTTGTAGCAGAATCCACGTAGAAAGGAGGAGTGGTAACTGCACCTGTAGTAATTGTTGGTGTCGGTGCAGTAGTTGCTTGACTTTTGGGATTATCGGTAGCAGTGCTTGTGATATACTTAGTTGAAGCTCCGCTGCCATTGTATTCATACACCCGATACCAATAAGTTGTCGAGGCACTTAAACCTGTTACAGGAACAGTGTTGCTGCTATTGTTGTAAACTACTTGCTGCCCGCTTCCACCATAAACTGTGTTAGCAGTAGGGTCTGTTGCATCGGTGGGGTTAGTGAAACTATTCGAGGTATTCATTATTACGATACGCTTGGCACCATTGCCATTTGTCCAGTTTACTGTCATACCATTTTGGCCGATGCTGCTGAATGTAAGGCTGGATGCTTGAGTAGTAGGTGCGGAAACACCTCCGGAAACGACTGTTACTTTTACATTATCAAAAAAAGCAGTTAGGTTTGCACTGGTAGAACCCTGCCAGTAACCGCCCATGTAAGCTAACGCAGTAGAGGTATAGGTGTTATCTACTGCTGTGCCTTGAGAAACTAATGAACCGGTAGTGGGATCTGTAAAAGCAGATGTTCCATCATTGCGCAAGAACAACTCCCATGTATTATTAGAAGGATTATATGTTACCTTACAACTAATGTAATCAGTACCAAAGTCAGTTAGTCCCGTTGTATTGCTGGTTATGATATCTGTAAGCCCAGTTAATAAACCTCCAGAGTACCTTGCTAAGCGGATTGGGTCGGTGGTGCCGCTTTGCCCGTAAACAATCGCATATCCAGTGCCAGTGTTGTTGGCAGATTGGCTTGTGGTAGCCAATATGAAAGCAGCACCATATGAGCCTGATGCATAACCTGCAGGATCAGTACGAATCTGACGGATGTTTAATGTCCACGTCACCAAACCCGAATTGGAAGATAGCGTTGTGTTATATGGTGACGAGAAGCCTGATGTGGCTGTGTTTGCAAACACCCATCCAAGAACATTTGCGGTACCACTTGCATCATTTGTAAGCTCAAGCTGTGCTGGTGATGTGTTTCTTCTTGCACCCCAGTCTGCACCAGAGCGATTAACTGTAAATGCACTCGCCCCAATAGCCCCACTTGTTGTCCAAGTAGCATTTTGGTTAGTAGAAAAGTCATCTGAAAAGACGGTTGTTTGGGCGTTGATAAGCCCAAGTACCATTAACAGTAACAAGGGCAATAATAGCTTCTTCATAATTCCTCCCTGAATTACGGTAAATAATTTCGTGTTTGAATTCATTTTTATCATAATGTCATTGTTTCGATGGCTGCATTCTTGGCAAGCTTTATTTTCGCACTTTGGGCGTAGCGGTAAACTTCGTGGATAGCAAACATGGGATAGTACCATTAGTAAAGGGTTTAGTGGTTTTGGTTATTTTGCCTGAATCTGTAATTATCTATCAATTCATGTTTTAACCCATAATTTGGGTATGGGTATAATTACACTAATAATGCATTTCATGATAGTTTGTTTCAGGGAAGCGTTTTATGCGTTGTTGGGAAACCTGGAAACCTGCCTTGGAGCGTGTTTGACTTATATTTTTGCACCACAAACTTCCCTAAGCAAACAGTATATCTTCGGTAGCAAAAATATGAGTTAAACCGTGGATTGCATAAGAGCGTAGCCCGCGTTTGGTAGATATCGTGTTACGGCGTAGCCCGCGTTTGGTAGATATCGTGTTATGGCGTAGCCCGCGTTTTAACTCAAAAATTTGCGGTGCAAGTTAGTGGCGTTGTTTTCATAACTCGCTACTGCAAATTTTTAAGTCAAATTCGCTCGTTGGTTATGCGCATTTACTTACTAAGCAGCATTTTCCGGGTTTGGCTGAACTCGGCATTCTGCACGCGGTACAGGTATATCCCGCTACCTACAGGCTGGCCACTTTCGTCATTACCATCCCAAACTATGTTCATGGTGCTGCGTGCGGGTAACCCATTATATAGCCTGCGTACAAGCTGTCCACGGGTATTAAAGATATTCAGCGCCACAGGCTTAGTGGTATCTTTCACGCTGAAACTAAGCGTGGTTTGGGGGTTAAAGGGATTGGGGTAATTTGGATGCAGCGCATTTACCAGCACTGGCTGAAGATTATCTTCACTCGCACTACCGTCACTGGTTTTAAACAAGCGGGACTGCGAGAAATTGCTGATTCCGGCCACATTCATAGCCGCCACCCGCCAATAATAGGATTTATAAATTTCCAAGGTGGCAGAGGTGTAGGTGGTAGAGCTAACATTTGAGATATCAGCTACAACACTGGCGAAATAAGGATCGCGGGCAATTTGCATCCGATAGCCCGTTGCCAGGTAAGCAGCATCCCAATTAAATTGAGGGGTTAGCGAAACGTTTACAGCATTGTTCGCGGGGCTTAACAAAGCTGGAATAGCAGGTAGTTCGCTGGTGTTTCCAGTGGTAAAGCTTTGGTCGGCACAAAAAGGACTGATGCCAATATCGCCAATGCTGGCAACACGCCAATAATAAGCAGTGAAAGGAGTTAAGCCAGATGCCTGATACAAACTGGTGGGGTGATCGATTATATTTGTTACAAAGCTGTTAAACTGCGGATCGGCAGAAAGCTGGAACTGATAACCGCTGGCACCGGATACAGGCTGCCAGCTTATTTGGGGATTGGTGGGCACATTTACAGCCTGATTTGCCGGCCAGGTTGCCACGGGGGTTGCCAAAGTACTGATGATGCTGAAGGGTTTCGTGCTGCTGTCCCACTGTCCGCCTGTAAGCATGGTAATGCGAATCTGGCATTGAGGAGAATCCATGGTGGGGATCATGGTCCACAGGAAACTACCGTTATTAGGAGCGTTGGCTGCAATCTCCGTCCAGTTTTGCCCCAGATTATTGCTGTATTCCAGCTTAACGTTACCGGTAGTTGTTTTTGCTTTCCAGGTAATATTTTTATCGGTGCCCGAGAACCAAACTTCACTGCCGACTGGAGAAGTAATTTGGATATCAGAAATCTTGATGCTGAAACTGATCGTATCTCCTGCAAAACCAATATCATACAGATTCAAGCCGCCAGCCGTGTTATTGCCCACAAAGCCATTAGGAAGGGTGGCTTCGGTGATGCTGGTGCGTCCATTTTGGGCACTGAAAGCAGCACCACTTAGCGAGCCCTGGGTAGTAGTGTTGGCAGCTCCGGGACGGTAAATATACAGTTCATCAGGCGGGCCATCTGCATTACCCTGATAGCGCGTATCCTGGCGATAAACCAGCAGCCCAGTGCCTGGCAAATTAGCATCATAAGCTTGGTAGGGCTTGCGGTATTCCAGCAAATAATACTCGTTGGATTTCCAGGAAGCTACCCGATAGATGTTGTTAGTAGCCGAAGAAGCCACTGGAGAAAGTTCGTAAGTACCACTGGCTGTGATAATTGGCGGTGCAGGCAGCCACTGCCCATAGCGATATTTCATCCAGGCACTCATATGCTGCGGTGGATTGGCATTATTAGCCATAATATCCCAGGCACCGATAGGAGTAATAGAGGCATTAACATAGCGATAAAGATCAGGGGCACCCAAGGAATGGAACATCTCATGCGCAAGAACGCTTGCGCCTTCAGAATAGAGGGATAGTTCGAGTTGGAAATTAAAATCCCACACTCTGGCACCATTGATTTGGGCTGTAACAGCATACAAAACCCAGCGATGCGGCCATAACAGCTCCGCCCAGCCATCGGGACCACCCTGAATAATAAAACAGGTGTTATCCACATAGCCATCGTTATCGCCATCAATATCCAGAGTAGCCGGAATCTGCGGGCCTACCGCAGCAACAGCTCTGGCAAGCATTTGCATTTCCCGCTGCGTGCGTTCATTATCATCATCGGCTGGATAGCCAATGGGATTGGAAGAGCTGTAAACCCGATAGTAGTTACGGGGATTGATATCTGTATAAGAGATAATCGTTTGACCCTCTGGTGCTGGATAGAAAGAGGTATCTACACTTAGCTGATTGTATGAGGCTGCAGCAAAATAGTTCTTCATGGAATTGGCATTGTTCTCGGTGTAATTGAACATGGCATCATATTGAGAAATCGGGCCGGAAATCTGCTGATCATTGGCAAACTTGATGAAGATAACCAGATTGTTAAATTGCCCCACATGCGGTGAGCGGCCATTGCTGTAATCTCGCATGGTATTGGCATAACGGGCATATTTGGCTTCAATGCGTTGTTGGCTAAGGTTTATACCTGGCTGCAAATTACGGCTGGCAGGGTTATCACGTCCCACGATAAGCTCAGTGGGGGCAACACCTTCACCATCCTGACGTGCATACACATACCATCCGGCGTCGTTTTTTACAATACTGAAGTTATCGGCATCGTGCAACCAGTTGTGAAATTCATCGCCGGTAGCATATACCTGCACTGGGCTGCCATCCGGCTGCATAAAATCCAAGGGTAAGTTGCGAAGCGGGGCTGCGAATAGCATTCCAGCAATCATCAGGGTTAAACAGATTAGGTATATGTGTTTCATTTATCCTCTTTATCGCTTGCCCGAAGCTCTTGGTTAACGGGCTGATTATTACATTTTGCTTTACAGTCACAACTATAGTTTTGCCTTTCCGGGCTTACCAACAGCCTGGGGGCAAAGAAAAAGCTTTGCGTATCCAAGCTAAAACCACCATATTCCTCTACCAATCGGGGTGCAACATAAATCTCGCAGCCATCGGTTTCGAAACGTTTATCATCCCGCGAAGGGGTTTCGAATACCACACGAAACTCTGCTCCGTGGCAGGTTTTAGCCACTTCAATCAGTTTGGCTTTACGGTTTTGAGAAAGATAAAATCCTTCCTTGCGCTTCAGAAAAAGCCTGGCAGTTTCGCTTACAGTTATGTTCATGGTGTTCTATACCTCATATCAAATAATTTAATCAATTTACGTTCCAGACCCTAAGTTTTTTCTCACTTTTTTTCTGTTCCGAATTTGAAAGCTTGGTTTTCATGGTTGTAGGTTGGGTGAAAACTGTCATTCTCGCTTCAGGAGGCTGTGTGAAAACTTTTTGTCATTCCTGCGGAGGAGCTTGTGTGAAAACTTTTTGTCATACCCGCGGAGGCGGGTATCCAGCCCATTTATAAGTTCTGTAAGAACGGCAGATATATGTATAAATTGCAATATGTTAATAGTGTCATCCCTAATGGGATTCATCAGGGCTGGATTCCCGCCTCCGCGGGAATGACAGAAGGTTTTGCAGTTTTCGCACAGCCTCCTCCGCGGGAATGACAGAAGGTTTTGCAGTTTTCGCACAAGCTCTTTATCGGCTTGTTTGCCGGGGTTTATCCTGGTGTAAGGTTTGCTTTTACGTT
>JAVEUB010000095.1:0-8778 GCA_034005785.1 Cloacimonas sp. (SeqCode)
TCCGTTTATGGGGATCAGTTCTGGAGCTGGAATATGATAGAAGTATTGTCCAGAGGCGTTTAAATACGCATAAAACTGCGCGGTAAGCTCAGTTACAGCCTCCGGATTGTAATCCTTGCCGATAATGTTGCTACCCAGCTTAGCTAAAGCTGCATTGTCCAGAGCAGCAGTTCCGCTAAAACTGATCTTGCCTACTGTAAGTCCCTGTAGGGGAGCTATTAAGAGTAACAGCAGGATTATCAGCAGCCGAAAGGGCATCTTGTTTAGTCGCGGTCGGCTTTTAGAACCGCCAGGAAGGCTTCTTGAGGCACAGAAACAGAGCCGATTTCCTTCATCTTCTTCTTGCCTTCCTTCTGTTTGTCCAGCAGCTTGCGTTTACGGGAGATGTCACCACCATAGCATTTAGCCAGCACGTCTTTGCGCATGGCGTTAATGGTGCTACGGGCGATGATTTTGGCTCCGATGGAAGCTTGAAGTGCGATCTTAAACATATGCCGGGGAATAACTTCCGAAAGCGTTTGAGTAACGCTTTTGCCCCAATTGAAGGCTTTGTCCTGATGGCAAATAAAGCTCATAGCATCCACTTTTTCGCCGTTGATCAGAATATCCACTTTCACCACATGAGACGGACGGTAATCCTTAAACGCATAATCCAGCGAAGCATAGCCTCGGCTTACGGTTTTTAATTTATCATAAAAATCAAAGATAATCTCGATAAGCGGCATTTCATAATGCAAGGCAACGCGCTTTTCGTCAATATACTGGATGTTTTTCTGGATGCCACGCCGATCTTGAGCCAGCTTCATAATATTGCCGATGTAATCTGTAGGCACGATAATTTCCGTTTCCATGAACGGCTCCAGAATGCTGTCAATATAGTTCGGATCAGGAAAATCAATGGGATTATTCACTTCGATATCAGCGCCGTTTTTCAGCTTCATCAGAAACCGTACACTGGGTGTGGTGGCAATAATGGGGATATTATATTCACGGTAGAGGCGTTCTTTTACAATCTCCAGATGCAGCATCCCCAAAAAACCGCAGCGGAAGCCGTAGCCAAGGGCAGCAGAGCTTTCTTTCTCGTAAATAAGGGAAGCATCGTTCAGTTTCAGCTTGGCAATGGATTCCACCAAGTTTTCGTAATCTTCGCCATTGATAGGGAAAATACCGCTGTACACCATGGGTTTGGGTTCCATAAAGCCTGGCAGGGATTCCTTGCAGCCACCTTTGGCAAGCGTGATCGTATCGCCAACCCTGGCTTCAGAAACATCCTTGATATTGGCAATAATGTAGCCTGCTTCGCCACAGGTAAGCTCACTTTGTGCCTGGAATTTTAGCCCCAGATAGCCTATTTCTTCGATATCAAATTCTTTGTTGTTGGCAAACATCTTTATGCGGTCGCCTTTTTTCAGGCTGCCATCAAAAAGGCGTACTAAAACAACCACGCCGCGATACATATCGAAGTAGGAATCAAAGATCAAAGCCTGGGGCGGAGCTGTTTCCTGTCCCTTGGGAGCAGGTAAACGCGTAACCACTGCATCCAGCAATTCGTTAACTCCGATACCAGATTTGGCACTTATTTTAAGCACCTCATCCGGCATGCAGCCCATGATATCACACACGTCGTGCTCGGTGCCTTCCACATCTGCCTTGGGCAAATCAATTTTATTGATTGCCGGCAGCAGTTCCAGGTTGTTTTCCAAAGCCAGATAGAGATTGCTCATCGTTTGTGCTTCAATGCCTTGCGAAGCATCCACAAGCAGAATTGCCCCTTCGCAGGAAGCCAGTGCCCGTGATACTTCGTAAGAGAAATCCACATGTCCGGGGGTATCAATAAGATTCAGGACATAATCCTGCCCCTGAAAATTGTGTACCATGCGAATAGCATGGCTTTTTATCGTTATGCCTTTCTCGCGCTCCAGATCCATGCTGTCCAAAATTTGCGCCACTTCTTTGCCTTTGCCAATTACGTGTGTAAGCTCCAGAAAGCGGTCTGCAAGTGTGGATTTGCCATGATCGATGTGAGCTACTATGCAGAAATTGCGTATTAATTCTTGCTTCATTAATTATCCTTAATGTACTTAAATAGTCTTCGTTCCCCAATTATAGAAGAATGAAGGCAAGGAATGAGTTACAGGGCTTTTTGTCAATCCCCAAGTTTTAGCGCTTTTATCATCTGGGCAAGGTGATCCTGATCTTGGTGCCCAAAGCAGGTTCACTCTCAATCTCCAGCTTGGCATTCATCTTCTTTAGGGAAGCCCGGCACAAGGCAAAACCCAGCCCGATTCCTTGGTTTGTACTGCTATCAATCCTCTGTAAAGCTCTGCCTTTCTGAATCTGTTTTAAAACCTTGGGGCTTATGCCAATGCCACTATCATTGATGCTTATCACAAGTTGATTGTTGTTATAAACTGCACTAATCATAATCTTGCCTTTTTCCGGAGTGAACTTCACCGCATTATTCAGCAAGTTGCGGATAACGATCTTCAGTAAGTCGCTATCCACCCGCGCCGGCATATATTTCTCTTCATATAAGCAATCCAGGAAGATGAATTTCTTTTGCGCCAGTGGCCTGTAGATGCTAACAATAGAGTTCAGAATAGTTATCACATCCTGCTCTGCCACCATAGTAGCGGCATCCAAACTACGCCGTTGCAAGCGGATACCATCCAGCATTTCGTCGATAAGTTCATAGATATCCCGGCTGCTGTAGCACAGATCTTGCAGCATTTCGTGAATATCTTCTTTCTTTACGGAGCTCTCCAAAATCAGCTCGGTAAGTTTAGCGATATTTGCCAGTGGAGCTCTCAGATCGTGCGAGATCACGGAAATCACCCTGTTCAGTGTTTCCACGGTATCGGTTAAATTGCGGTTAGTCTGGGTAAGTTCCTTGGTTTTTGTGCTGATTATCTTGTTTTTCTTCGTTAGTTCCACGTTTTGGAGGCGGTATTGCTCTGCTTGATTGGCTATTTTTTGGCGATAGAACTCGGCTTCTATTTTGGTGATGGAATTTTGGACATGCTCTTCGAGCGTGCTGGACAAAATGTTAGCTAATTTATTTTGGTACTTATAGGCATCTTCCCAACGCTCCAGTTTGGCATAAGTTTCGGCAAAGAGAGTACATACGCGGTTATGCAGAATAGGAATATCTAACTCTTCCGCCAATGTTTCTGCCTGGCTTAAATAGTAAACCGCCATCTTGTAATCGCCCTTTTTCTGATATATAGAGGCGATATTGATCTGGCAATTGGCACTGCCTTGTTTATCGAAGCCATTGTCAAATATATCCTTAGCCTTGCAATAGTATTTCAACGCTTCATCCAGATTCCCCGCTGACTCATAGATGAAACCTAAGTTATTGTAGGGATGCCCAAATCCCTGCTCATGCAGATAATCCTTGCCAATTTGCAGGCATTGTTTGGCGTATTTCATAGCTTGTGTGGTATCACCCAAGACGTTGCAAGCCATGCTTAGATTGCTGCAGCATTCGCAAGCCCGGCGAATCTGTCCGGTGGCAACAGCCAGATTATAAGCCTCCAGCCAGGTATTGAAGGCTTTTTCGCTATCTCCCAATTTATCGTAGGCCGAGCCAAGATTTATCAGTGGTGATAATTTCATTTCTGGCAGGCTGTTAGCATCCATTGTTTCTATAGCTTGGAAGGCATAATCGATGGATTTGCTGTATTCCCCCAAAGTTCCATATCCCACGCAGATATTATTCAGCAAATTCAGCCTTGTTTTCAGCGGGCAACCATGCTCCAGAATACCTTTCCATTCATCAATTGCCTCATGAAAATGTCCTGTTTGTGCCTTGGTGATGGCATAATTTGCTTTAGCTCGCAGCATGTGATCTGTAAGCTTATGCTTTGTGGAATAGATCATCAGGCGCTTAAAAATCTCTTGTGCATCGGGGATATATTCATTGCGGCCATTGTATTCGCCCAGCAAAAACATCAGCTCGATGTAAAACTCGCGGTGTTGCCCAAAATCCCGGTTATTCACCAGCTCTGTAATCTTGGCGTAGTTCTCGATAGCCACACTCTGTGGCACATCTATCAGCATGTTCTTTATAGAGTTTAGCTCTGCTATTTCTGTTTCGCTAAGGCGAGGATACTTAATATTTTTCATAGTTCCCAATTTTTTGAGCTATCCCTAATCCTGTCAAATGTTATTTTTTGGGCTACTGGAATAGGCATCAGAGCGATTTTGACTTAAAAATTTGCGGTGAAGAGGTTTGAAGAAAAACAGGATAAGTTTCGAAGGCAAATTTTTGAGTTAAAACGCGGGCTTTGAGGTAACGAAACCTGCTGCCATTGCGCTATCAATACGTCACTAATAGGGGTTACAGGCGTAGTGATGGCGCAATAACGGAGTAATGCAAGCAGGGAATATTCCCGGCATTATACAAAGCATCAACGCAATATCAGGTTTTCTTATTGAGTTTTTTAATTGTACCTATCCTTATGCGCGGCGTAACCTAAACTGATTTCGGCGAAGGTTCTGTGATAAGCAATCCCCTTTTCAGGATGGTGCTTAGGGTTAATTTCCATTCTTTCCACACAACCTCGTCATGAAAGTTTCTTTCGTTAATCATCGATATTAGCGGGGCAAGATAAATAGCACTATATCCTATTGCCAGCAGGCATTCACGTACAGCCTCAATAGGGAGATTGACGGCTTTTCCATTCTTCACAGCCAAAATGTAGGCATCGTGAAAATGAAGGTTTGCACCCAGCGGTCCGTGTTCTGATACGCCTTTTAGAGCTTCTCTTAGGTGGGCTGCACCATCTGCTATTTCTCTGCGCAACAACGAAGCCCACTGGGGATTATCATGCATTACTTCCATAAGCCGGATAGGAGTATCTATCAGCATCTCTTCCGGAGATTTATTAAAAGTATCTCCGCCAAAGATAACCGAAAGCATGGTCATACCTTCATACTTCAGCACTGCTTCATACAAATTTTCCTTACTCCCAAAATAATAGTGCAGCATTACCTGTTTCACACCTGCAAGATTAGCTATAGCCCGGGTTGTTGTCTCTTTAAAACCATGTTCAGAAAACAAATGTGTTGCTGCCATAAATATCTGACCCGCAGGTGTTTTGGGATCCGGAGGAAGCGGAATATCAATTGCGGCAATGTACGAGTTGTTATTGCCAGTTTCCACACGCATTGCATCATTAGGAGAGAATTTTAGTATCGGTTTACGCATACCTGATGTCATAAGTTAGGCCTCCAACCATATTTTACTTGTTAACACAAAAGGATATCCCTTTTGTAGAACTTTGTCATTTGACACTGTCTTACTAACAAGTTACTCACTTCTGTCTGATTCACAACTTTAATTTCTACTGTAGAAACATAAAATGAATGTTTCTATCAACCCGGCATGTCTATCAAGCGAAAATAGCATGGTAATGCGAATTAGCTATTGTTTATTCATTTCTTGTTATCACGGTATTGCGAGGGATAATGCTGGTCTTTTTTATGACCGCATTTTATGCCGTTGAATCCCCTGTAAACATGGAAATAACCCACCCCGGAGCTTATGTGCTGTTAGACTGGGGCACGGTGGCGGGTGCAAGCAGTTACAAAATATACTCGTGTGATACTCCTTACGGAGATTATGAGCTGGATGAAACAGGTATTTTCCCCACGCTAACGAGCTGGACGAAGTTAGAGCCTGCTGCAAAGCAATTCTACAATGTTACTGCCGTAAAGGTTCCTATCACGGTAGATTTAGGCACTGCCGCAAATTTCGTAATTCTGGCAAAAGCTGCAATCAGCTCTGTTCCTGCATGCGCAATCACTGGTAATGTCGGCATAAGCCCTGCATCCGGAAGATCAAACCCGGATTTTGTTAATCTGGGTTCTGGAGATATCAGTGGACTTACTCTTGTTCCTGGTATCTATAAATGGCGCGGGGGCATCCGTGAATGGTAGGCTCCTGGCACAAACAGGGATAACCTTGGATCAAAGTGTTGTAACGAAACCGAACCCATGAGAGGATAAAACACTCCTATTTGCCCAACTTTATTAGCCTTCCGGGATTGGTGCTGTCAACAGTTTTCGTTTTAAAGGGAAAGATTGTGGTGCAAGAACTCATGGAAAGCAGACCAAAACTCGGTGCGGCTTTATTGTACCAAGCTGAAAAATCGGGATCGGCTAAGAGATCGGAAATTCTACAGCTCATGCGCAACAGGTTGCTGTCTTTGTCGATCTGATACTCAATGTTTCCGATACGTTTTAGTTCTTGCTTCTTTCCGTTATCTACTCTGTATAAGCCAGGTTTAAGGCCTGCCATAGGGACATTGATATAGGTGAGTGCCCATACGATTTTCTCATTATCAGGTTTGGCAATCACCGTCATAAATGAATACCAGGCTGTGCCCAGTTTGCCGGACTTGGGAAAGCTGCCGCTTTTTGTTTGCATAGCAGTATAAAATCTGTCCTCAGAATAGCAAAAGTAATCCGCCACGATGTTCAAATCTCCAGGCTTAACCTGCACGGCGGAATTGCCACTTAGTTTCGTCATTTGAGCAAGTTTGGGGAGACCTACGCCATTAAACATAGCGGGTTTAACAGCATCTCCCTGTTTAACTGCACCCAGTTGTAAGCATAATGCTGTAAGCAGGATTAAGCATAGTAATCTGGCTTTCTTCATCTTAGTTATCTCCTCATTTTTGGGATAGGTTAGCCCTGCTAATCATTTAGATTTCTGCCGTGTTAGCCGATTCCAGATGTTTGGGGATAAACTGGCAATTGCTTTGTTGGCAGCAAGCTTACCTGTAAGGATCGCCATTGGCACTCCTGCAGGGCTGTATGCCCACTGACCCGCCTGGTAAACAGATGGCAGGGGCGTAAATACAGAGCGATCGGCAAGCTGAATTTTGTTTATCACTGGCATTTCTTTGCGAAACTCCCAACCTACAATCGCCCCTTCAGAGCTGGCTATGCGGTTGTGGATGCTTAAGGGAGAGAAGAAATAACAATCCAGCACCTTATCCTTTAGCATTGGGTACACCGATTCTGATATCACTCTTAGTACCCGCTTCTGAAATTCAGAACAAAACTCCTCCAGCCAGCCAGCCTCTTGCACCTTTTGGAAAAGCTCAAATTTAGCCAGTAAACTGATGATCATTCCTGTTTTGCCAGGAGGAGCTAAATCTTTATCTTTAAGGCCAGGAATGGATATTTCGTAGGTGTTTAGGGATATGAATCTATCCAGCCAGGCAAGAACTTCCTCCTTGCTTCTATCCTGAAAATTATGCAACAGCGTTTGCAATTCTTTACGATGTGTTTCGCCTAAGCCTTGTCGCGAAGGAGTATAAAAAAAGTGACCAGTGGAAATTCTGCTAAAACTCTCTAATGGTTCGTTTATCTGAAGGAAGAGCGTAACAACTGATTCGCCCCCCTTATGGTGAAGCATGTTGGTTTTCACTGCTTCGTAGTTAGCTTTCATTTTAACTGGCAGGTTTTGTACTTTGGCTATTCGGTACAGCGTTTTAAGATCCGCAGCCCAGATAAGTTTTTTATATGTGTAACTGGCATTTTTGCTGTCTGTTAGGGTGTTATCAGCAGGTGCTACGCTGGTAACTATTGTTTCCGTTTTTATCTCACCGCCAAGCTCCAAGATCTTATCCTTCATAGCTTCTGACAGCTTACCTACCCCCCCTTTTGGGTAGAAATAGTCCAGATAAAGCGAAAAATAACTCATGGCAAAGAACGCTGGGGTTTTCTCGAAAAAATGCTGTGATACTATGTTTCGCAGCGATAGATTCGTTATCACAGATTCCAGGTAATCCTCTACCGGGTACTGCATTCGGTTTATTTTGCCTATGGTAAACAGGAATCGGGGTAGCCAGGGAAGCAATGTTTTGAAGATGAACGAAGTGTCGCGCTTTAAATCCTTAAACAGCGGATTTTCTATGCCATAGAGAACATCCATATACTTCATGATCTGCCTAATAGATTTTATCAGCTTATTGATATCTTCGCCGCTTTCCGGATAGAATTTTTTTAGTAAACAGCTATACTCCGATAAGCTCTCTACATCTTCGATACGCAATATCTCATTTTCTATACCCAGCGAAACAGGGCTTTTTACCACTTCCAGCTTGATCTGTAAATCCTTCAGCATTGTAAGTATGATCCCTGCATCTTCCAATGCCCTCACTCCAGCATCAATATGAAAACCATCGAGCGAAAAGGAGTTAACAAGCCCCCCCAGGTCACGGTTCTTTTCTAAGAGAAGAACTTTTTGCCCTTCGCGAGCTAAGTATGCAGTAGCAGTTAAACCTGCAATACCCCCGCCAACCACAATAGTATCATATATGTGATCAATCATAGTTTTCCACCAAGCTACTTACTGCTTGTTTCCTTTATCAATTATTCCAGCTATTTTTAGCGTTTCTTCCCACAGTTCGCAGGCAAACTCTTTGTCCAAGGCAGGGGGAGCTGGCTCTTCCTCGGTGCATAAGTTAAAAAACTTCCCGCTAACACCATCCAAATCTCTTGAAACACCCAAATAGTACAGTGCTTCTGCTGATACTTGCGTAGATTTTAGCATTTTATCAAAGTAGTTTCTTTTAAACCAGCGGTAAAGAGGACCATTACCCTGCCCTGTTTCAGTTTTCACTGCTCCTGGATGCATAGAATTCAGCGTAACTGCAGAGTCCTTGAAACGATCATTAAAACAGATCATGGACAGAAGTTGAGCCAATTTGGCAGAGCCATAGCTTTTTAATCCGGAGTAAGCCCGTTTTTACCAGTTCAAAT
>JAVEUB010000095.1:8788-9202 GCA_034005785.1 Cloacimonas sp. (SeqCode)
AGAGGAAAGATAATGAACCACAAAAACCCTTTCCAAGCCATCGGAGGTTAGCTCTCGTTTGGTTAAGTACACACCTGCGTTGTGGATAATTACCTCAATTGGGATGCTCAACTGCGCCAGTTCATTAGAAACTTTGAAAACATCGGCTAAGCTACTTAGATCTGCTATTTTGTAATCGCACTTAACCCCAAATTCGCCTTCAATCTCTCGGCGCAGACTCTCTGATTTCTCTGGATTCCTGTTTATACATAACAGGTTTGCTCCTTTGGAGGCATACTTTCTGGCAGTGGCATAACCAATGCCTGATGTAGCACCGGTTATTACTACAAGTTTCTGCTCAAATCCATCGGGGCATATTTTAGGCTCTCTGCGATTGTTTCTGATCATCGCAAATATATTAGACCATTTGTATTC
>JAVEUB010000096.1:0-9175 GCA_034005785.1 Cloacimonas sp. (SeqCode)
CTCTTCCGATCTGGGTAGCTGTTTCGGGAACACGCAGCACGTTTTCTTTAGCTTGAATTTCTATTGTAACGTTTGTAGTCATCCCTGGCAAAAGCTTGCGTTCAGGATTAGCCGCATCGATAATCACGCTGTAGGACACCACATTAGAATCTGTAGTGGGATTCAGGCGTATCTGCTTAACGTTGCCCTCGAAGCGGTTTGTGGGATAGGCATCAACTGTGAACTCTACCGGTAGCTCCAGTTTTATTTTTCCGATATCAGCTTCATCCACATTGGCGGTAATCTGCATTTGGTCGAGGTTGTTGGCAATCATAAACAGGGTTGGTGAGCTCATACTGGCTGCCACAGTCTGTCCTTCATCCACATCGCGAGAAACAATTATCCCGTCAATAGGGCTGGTGATGTAGGCATTATCCAGGTTTTTTTGGGCGCGCTGCAAAGTAAGCTTTGCATTGGCAAGATTTTGCTGCGCAGTTTCTACTTTGAACTCTGCTTTTTTTACATCATAATCTGGGCTCATGTTTTTCTTGAATAGCTCTTTCAGAAGGTCATAATCCAGTTTGGCTTCGTTCATGGCAGTGTTGGCTTTGGCCAATTCACCCTTAGCGGCATCCAGGTTTGTCCGCAGGATTTCGGTATCCAGCTTGGCAAGCAGCTCGCCTTTTTTTACCCTGTCGTTAAAATCTTTGTAAATCTTTTCAATTTTTCCGCTAACTTCCGTTCCCACATTTACCAGGACATAGGGATTAAGCGAGCCAGTGGCAGTTACCACTTCACGAATTGCACCTTGAGAAGGTGTATCGGTGCGCCATTCGGGCATATTTTTGGCTTTGCGATAGTGTCCCCACAGGATGATAGCCGCAGCTATGATTAGTACGATTACCAGGTATTTTATATATTTCTTCATTTTTTTGTGTTTACCATTTTCCCAGAATTTTGTGGTTGAGGAGTTTATTTATTGCTTCCTGTTTAATAATTATCTGATAGCGGTTTGCGTAATAGGCGATATCGGCATCGATGTAATCTGTGCGTGTTTTATCCAGTTCTAATAGTTGAATCAGCCCCAGGCGATAGCGTTCTTCGGCTTGTTTAATCTGCTCTGTGGATTGATCCAGCTTTTCGCTGTAGAGATCATCCAGGCGGACAAGATACTGCAATTCCTGATTCATAATGTCATAATCCCGCTTTAGCTGGTCAGTTGTATCTTCCAGATTCAGCATAGCCATCTGTTTTGTTATCTTAGTGCGGGTTGTGCTTTCGGTATTGCGGAAGTGATTCCACAGCGAATACGAGAGGGATAGATTCACGCCATGCGAAGTTGTGTAGGTATCAAAATCAAAATCCGCACCACCCACATTACGCGAGAAATTATAGCCCAGGGATACACGGGGAAAATTATCCAGCTTGCTCTGGGTGAGGCTGAGATCGCTATGCTTCAGCTCTTGTTCCAGCAGCTTAAGCTCTGTAACGTCAGAAGTGGAAAATTCCGGCATACTCTTATCTATCGTGGCTTCAATATCCATTAGTTCATTGCCTTCATCCTGCATTTGCACCAGCGCAAACAGCTTACTGCGCGCCGTAGAAATCGTGTTTTCCAGTTGCAAAATGCTGATGCGTGAATTCATCATGGCAATTTCGTTTTGCTTTACTTCGAAGGGAGTGGTTTTACCAAGCTGCAACAGCACTTTACTTTGCTCCCATACCCGGGTTTGGATAGCCAGATTTTCTTGCAGCGAACTGCGGCGTTTGCTGGCAGTTAGGGCTTCCATATAGGCAGCAAACACCTGATAGGCATAATCGCTGTAGCCCTGATTTAGCCTCAGTTCTGCAGATTGCCTATCCAGAAAAGCATTGCGGTAATTGAAGTATGCAGCGTCATTCAGGCTGATGGTTTTGCTTAGCGAAAACCCTGCCGAACTGCTAAGCCCGCTTTGCGGGGCAATAGGATTAAAATCCTGTTTAACATTGGCATTTACCTCTGCTTCGGGTAACAGATTCCATTTAGCAGTTTTAAGGCTGCTGCTGCTGCTGGTAGCACTAAGCTCATTTTGCTGCATCGAATAGCTGTTTTTTAAGCCATATTCGATCAGTTGATCCAGGTTGTACACTCCGGCAGCCAAAAACACTGGAAGCATCAGGATAAGAAAGGATAAGCGTTTCATGTTCCCTCTTATTTATCTTAATTTTTTCGTAAAATATCAAAAATCATTGTGTGTTACGCCGCTATGCAGATAATCTGTTTAGCAGAAACGATACACTGCTTCACGATGCGGATTGTAACACGCCACCATAAGTACCTACTATTAAAACCCCGTTTTCCTGCAAGGTTTTTTTCCAGCACAATGCCCCTATGCACAAGAAAAAGCCATGTTTATTACTAATAGGTGACCCATCAGAAGCTTAAATTAGCCAGTAGCGAAACTGCGTGTTACCACTTATCTCTTCCCTGGTTCTTTCTTTAACGCATTCCCATAGCATTGGCTTTGCATTGGCTATGGCATCCACAATGGATAGCCAATGCTATGGGAATGCATGCAGGTGCGATGCCACACAGTTGAAAGTGCCCCATGCTTTTGTTAATATCCGTAACCTTATGCTTAGCAAACATCTTACGTGGTTGTAGCCCGTGGTTTAACTGATATTTTGATGCAGAAGATATTGTGGTTTTCTAATAAAAGCGATGGCACAAAAATATAAGCCAAACCGCTCCAAAGGTGGTTCTCACATTGTAAGTCAACTTTGTAATGTGTTACACTTTTTTCACTTTTCCACCTTTCCACTTTTTCACTTTACGAATTAGCTGAACTTTCACTGTAGGCGAGATGCCGACAAACCTTGCCTGGGGGGACGCAGGTACTCCCACAAAAAAATCTTCTTGCCTTAAAACCTACTTACGCTTTCTTGGCATTATTAAAATAAATACTATATATCACAAGGAGATAACCATGGCTTTTAACTTAAAGAACCGCCACTTCCTTACCCTGATGGATTTCAGCCCGAAGGAAATTCAGTTTTTGCTGGATCTTTCCCGCGATTTAAAAAAGGCAAAATATGCCGGAACCGAACAGCAGATGCTGAAAGGCAAAAACATTGCCCTTATTTTTGAAAAAGACAGCACCCGCACCCGCTGTGCCTTTGAAGTTGGCGCACTGGATCAAGGTGCTCACGTAACCTATCTGGGCCCCACTGGAAGCCAAATGGGCAAAAAAGAATCTATTGCCGATACCGCCCGTGTTTTAGGACGCATGTATGATGGCATCGAATACCGTGGCTACGGGCAGGAAATTGTGGAAGAACTGGCAAAATATGCCGGTGTTCCCGTTTGGAATGGCCTTACCACAGAAGATCACCCCACGCAGGTACTGGCAGATTTCCTCACCGCCATCGAGCATTTGAACAAACCCACCCACGAAATGACCTTTGTTTATGCCGGAGACGGACGCAATAACGTGGCAAATGCCCTGATGATCGGTGCTGCCAAAACCGGAATGGACTTCCGCATTGTTGCCCCCAAATCACTTTTCCCCGAAAAGAAACTGCTGGCAGCTTGCCAGGCAGTAGCCAAAGAAACCGGTGCCAAAATTACCATAACCGACGATGTGGCAAAAGGCGTGAAAGGCGCAGATGTGATCTACACCGACGTTTGGGTGTCTATGGGTGAACCAGATAGCGTTTGGGAAAGCCGCATCAAACTGCTAAAACCATATCAGGTGAATGCCGAAATGATGAGCAAAACCGGAAAAAGCACAACGCTATTCATGCACTGCCTGCCTGCTTTCCACGATCTTAAAACCGCTGTGGGCCGGCAAATAAATGAGAAATTTGGACTTACCTGCATGGAAGTGAGTGACGAAGTGTTCGAAAGCCCCAATTCGGTGGTTTTCGATGAAGCCGAAAACCGCATGCATACCATTAAAGCAGTGATGGTTGCCACGCTGGGAAGCTGAAAATAGAAAAAATAGCCAATACAAATAGATGGGTTGATATTGCCTTATATCGACCCATTTCTTTGTTGACTGAATCTTACATGTTTATAGACTGACATTAACTTAACATTTTAAACATCTCTGAAGGAGTTCTAAGATGAATGGCAATGGAATTGATCTTTACTTGGGCGATGCAACACAAGTTCTACAGCGCTTACCCAGCGATTCTGTTGATCTGATAGTTACTTCTCCCCCCTATGCAGACAGCCGATCCAGCACTTATGGAGGTATAAAGCCAGATCATTACAATGAATGGTTTCTGCCTATAAGCCACGAATTGTTACGTGTCTTAAAGCCTACAGGCACCTTTATTTTGAATATAAAAGAAAAGGTGGTAAATGGCGAAAGACATACTTATGTGCTGGAACTAATTTTGGAAATGCGCAAGCAGGGATGGTTGTGGACTGAAGAATTTATGTGGCACAAAAGGAATTGTTACCCGGGTAAATGGCCTAACCGCTTTCGCGATGCTTGGGAAAGACTTTTACAATTCAACAAAAATAAGTTCTTTAAAATGTATCAGGAAGAAGTTATGGTTCCGATCGGAGAATGGTCCACTAAGCGGCTTTCCACTTTAAGCGAAACTGATAAAATTCGTGATGTTTCCAAAGTTGGCAGTGGATTTGGGAAAAATATCTCTAATTGGGTAGGTAAAGATCTGGTTTACCCCACAAATGTAGTTCATTTAGCTACAGAATGTGGGAATAAAAACCACAGTGCCGCTTTTCCACCCGCACTACCAGAATGGTTTATAAAACTGTTTACTCGCCCTGGCGATATCGTACTCGATCCCTTTATGGGTTCTGGAACAACCATTAAAGTGGCAATAGAGCATGGACGCCAGGCAATTGGGATTGATATCAATACAGAGTACTACAACGCAGTGCTAACAAGTATTCACGATCAACAGCAAGTAATATTTTAAAGGAATGCGAAATGGATATAATTAGTAAGCTTGAATTGCATAAATACATGGAAGATAACATAGATGCTTTTCATAAAACAAGATTTGATAATATCCAAAAGCTGAAGCTCAATACCATTCTCAAACGGAAAAATCCTTATCTTTTCAAGGCTAAACATGTGGTTACTGCAGCAGATTTAGTAAAAAGTATCGTTGATGCTCATCTTTCTTCAGGAGAGGAAACTCTCTTTGGTGATTTTTTGGAAGGATTGGCAATATACATCTGCGCTAAAATTTACGGAGGAGTTAAATCATCTGCAAATGGGATTGATCTGGAGTTTGGGCGAGATCAGATACGCTATCTTGTGTCAATTAAATCTGGCCCCAATTGGGGAAACAGCCGACAGATCTCGAAAATGAAGGATGATTTCAATAAGGCTATTCGTATTTTACGCACCAGTAAGAGCAATGTGGACGTTCGAGCCGTGAATGGCTGCTGTTATGGGAAAGACGATAACCCGGATAAGGGTACATACTACAAATACTGTGGCCAGAGGTTTTGGGAGTTTATCTCGGGGGATAATGAACTATATACGAAGATTATAGAGCCATTAGGGTTTAAAGCCAAAGAGAAAAATGAACAATTCAACGAGGAATATGCAAGAGTATTGAACACGTTTACTGCTCTGTTTATCAGTGATTTTTGTGAAAACGGTATTATTGATTGGAATAAGCTTGTAGCATATAATTCTGCAAGCAAATAAAGCTGTAAGTCGGTGAGGACACCGGCTTGGCATTTCCGGCCAGAGACCGGAATTCCTTTCCTGCGAGGACGCAGGAACTCCAGGTGCAGGAACTCCAGCTACTTCAAGAGCAGCATTTTACGGCTGCTTGTTTGCCCTTGCTGCTGCACTTTCACAAAGTAGATACCGGAGCTTACTTTGTTGCCAGCGCTGTCTCTGCCATCCCAATGCAGATTTGTTTTGGTATTGGGTAATCCACTGAACAGCGCAGTAACTAACTGCCCCTTCAGGTTATAAATCTCTACATTCATGGGGGTGGTGGTGCTTTTAGTTTTAATCGGAATGGTAGTTTCGCCAATAAAGGGATTGGGGAAATTGGGCAAAATCTGCAAGGCATTTACAGAGGGAACAAACGGGTCTGTAACGGGGCTGGATTCGCTGAAAACGCTGTTAAACACATGAAACACCATTTGCCGTGCCGATTCCTGTTGCATGTGGTACAAGGGGAAACTAAGCGTTAAAGCCTTGCCCAGACCGTATTGATGAAGCACACCGACCTTATCACCATTCAAACTACCCTGGCTACTGGTATTATCATAATCGGAGCCATAGGCATACACGCTTTCGCCTTCATTTACCGGAACCAAGCCTTCCACGCGGAAAATATGGCCATCGAAATTAGCCGTAGTTTTCAGGCTATCCACCTGCAACATTGGGAAATTATCCATCTGTGGCAGAGCATATTTAAAACGTGCAGCTACCGTATAATCAGCGCCACCTATGCCCAAAGCTTCGCTGATAAAACTGGTACCAGGAAAAGTGGCAGGATAACCGAAGTTTAGCTCGATACCCTGGGTAGGCTGATAGAGACTGAAGAAAACATTGCCCCCCATGTAGATGTATTCACGCAAGGCATCGCGTATGGAAGAAGGATAGCTTATCTCAGATGAATCGTTGCCATGCCACAGGATGGAAGAATAAATCCCCAAATCTGCCAGTTTCAAAGTGCCTGGAGTTGCTTCCAAATCCAATAAATCGCTCACTTGAAAGTCGTCCAACATCGCTGCATAGAAGCTATCAACCATTTCATCGGTAGGTTGGAAAGGGCTGGTGCCGCTATAGTTTTTAGTTTCATCCACAACCAATATGCCATGATTCAAACTTACCGGACGGCTTTTCAGCACATCGGTAAAAGGGCTTTGGTTGCCTTGATTATCCACTGCGCAAAGGCGGTAGTAGTAGTAAGCTGACGAGCCAGTTACGTTCGTATCACCATAGGCAACTGCTGTTGCAGGTAAAGTAGCCAGCAGATTCCCTTGTTCGACAGAATCCAAGGAGCGATACAGCTTGTAAGATGCCAGATCAAGCTCGGAATTGGGCATCCAGGAAAGATTTATCACGCTATGTGAAGGCGAATCGGCAAAATCCCAGGGCGTTAGCGGAATGGAAAATGGTGTGCCGTAAGCAAATATGCGGTAGCTCTCGTTATCGGCACTATCCAGAGCAGAAACAGCTACATAGTAGGTTAGCCCTGTTATTAATCCATTGATGACTATCTGGGTGCCGGTGGTGGTTTGGGAATTGGGATACACTCCATTTTCGCTTCCCCAGGCAACTTTGTAATGTGTGATGGAAGGATCTGTATTGGCATCCCAAAACACACCCAACGAGGTGCCCGTTCCTGTGTCCAAAACTCTCAGGTTTAGCGGTGCTGAAGGCATGTTGGCATAGCTTGCAGCCACGGCTGTAGAGGCACGGATTACTTTGGCGCAATAAACAGGGTTTATATTGGCGGTGAGGTCATTGTTGCTGTGATAAACTTGGCTGAAATTGTATTCGAAATAGTAAATAACGGGGTATCCTTGCTGGTAATATGAATAGCTGTCGCTGCTGCTGGAATTCATGCTGCCATACACAGGAATCAAATCCGTATATTGGCTGGTGAGGGCTGCAGCATGATCAGTATGTTGGATATAACCATCGTAGGGCATCAGCAAAACCCGCAAGTCGTTATTATCCGGAGTGGTATTGGCAATCATATCGTGGTTTATCATCAGCCTAATATCCATGTTTGTATTATGCGCATACTGTGCATAAGCCTTGGAACCCCATAAGCCAAATTCTTCAGCCGCATACGTGATAAAGCGGATGGAACACTTGGGTTGGAAACCAGTAGCCATCATCACCCGTGCCATTTCTATGGCAGCAACAGAGCCGCTGGCATTATCATCTGCACCGGGTGCAAAAGTTAGCGGGGTAGCGTAAGTAATGGAATCGTGATGCCCGCCCACTATGATATAAGTTTCGGGGTACACGCTGCCGGTAATTGTGGCAACCACGTTATACTGCGTAGTGTTTTGCCACTGAAAAGTGTGCAATTCAGCATTGCTGATACCAAAACGGAGATACTGGTTTTTGATCCAGTTTGCCACAGCCATCCGGTTATCAGCCAAGGCGTAGCGTGTTTGCATATCTTGCAGAGCTTGGATAAAAGCCATCACGCTATCGGCAGAAACTTGTGTAATCATAGCCTCAATATCTGTTCTGGTTTGCTCGGTCCTATTCAGCTTTGTTTCAGTTTGCGGGAACTGCATGGGTTTAAACTCCAGATTGGTAAAGGGATTTTTGAGGTGCTGGCGCAATTCTATCTCGTTCAGATTGCTTTGTAGCAGCACGATATGCCCCAGATCAAGCAGTTCTTTTCCGCAGATATCAAAGCCTTTATCATCGGCAAGCTTGGTAACAAGGTACAAATTGCCCTCATTTATGCCACAAAGCAGCTTAGCATTGGGATAAAAATTGTTGTTGCTGCCCGCAATCACTTGGTGATCGTTATAGTAATAAACCTCTATTCCGCTATCAGAAAGCTGGCTTACCGCTTCCCGCAAAGTGGTTGTTTTGTAGGTTTTTACAAGGTTATCGGCAGGAATACCAATCACATAATTAGGCAGGGCTCTCAGCAGCCCTAAGGCTGACAGCACCAGAACGAGTACGCTAAGCTTTTTCATTTAATCTCCACAGGACATTATTCAACACTTATAGTGAGCAAGTTTTATTCCGCAATAGACCATATATATCATGAGACCATATCAGTTTGATATAAATGTGCCCGGGCTGGCGTGCGCCATAATGAGCTATCCTTCATTGCCGCAACAGCTTAATAATAATTCCACTTTTGGCACAAGCCTTGCGTATAAGAAAAGAAAAACTGAACAGGAGTTAATCATGAAAAAGGTACTGATCGTCTTCGCAATACTGAGCATGGCACTGGGTAGCCTGATGGCTGGATTTCCCGAAGGCTCAAACATCATGATCAAGATGAACAAAGAAATGAATGTTGCAACAGATTCAGAGAATGCCCCTTATTTCGGTATTTTTACGGAAGACCTCACCTTCCCAAAAGCCCAGGAACTTGGTTACACTGGCACATACGGTGTGTTGATCACAGGTGTGGTATCCGGTTCACCAGCATGGGAATATCGTTTGCAAGAAGATGATATCATCCTGGGCATCGATAAAAGTGAGATCACCAACGCTGCCGT
>JAVEUB010000097.1:0-9141 GCA_034005785.1 Cloacimonas sp. (SeqCode)
CCGCATCGGGCAATCAGATCGCGGATGAAGGCTTTTTAAAGGCTTATCCGCATGTGAATATTCCCTTAGGAGAGAAAATCCATGCTGATTACAGCAAGTCTGATGCACTCGAGCATAGTGATTTGCTTTCAACACAGCATTTTACCTCTCCCCCATCGCGTTTCACAGAAGCCTCGCTGATTAAAGAACTGGAAGCCAAAGGGATAGGACGACCCTCTACTTATGCTGCCATCATCAGCACTATCCGCATCCGTAAATACGTAACCATGGAAAAGAAATCCTTCCTGCCTTCCGCTTTGGGCACAGACGTTAACCGCTTTCTGGTGGAAAAGTTTGATGCTATCTTCAATGTGAAATTCACTGCTCAGATGGAAGATAAACTGGACGAAGTGGAATACAGCCACATTGTATGGAGCGACCTGGTTCAGGAATACTACAATCAATTGCAGGGACTTATCACCTTGGTGGATGTTAAAAAAGAAAAGAACAGCTTTATCCAAGATAGCGGGCTGGAATGTGATGTATGCAAAACGGGCACAATGGTGATCAAACGCAGTAAGGGCGGAGAATTCCTATCCTGCAGCCGCTACCCTGAATGTAAGAACAGTAAAAGCTTCAAGCGTGATGCCAATGGCAATATTGTGATCTTGGTACCCACGGTTTTAGACGAAAATTGTCCCCAATGCGGCAGCCCTTTAATGCTACGCACAGGAAAGTTTGGCGAGTTTATCGCTTGCTCCACATATCCCAAATGCAAGTTTGCCCGCCCCATAACCTTGGGGATCACCTGCCCTGAATGCGGAAAAGGAGAACTCACTTCCCGCAAAAGCAAGACCGGCCGTGCATTTTACTCCTGCAACCGCTATCCGGATTGCAAGTTTATAACCAATGACAAACCCTTGCCAATCGCGTGTCCGCATTGTAACAACCCCTATATTGTGGAAAAATACACGCGCGATAGAGGCACATTTAAGATTTGCCCCAAATGCAAGGCAGAAATGGAATAACAGATGCATTTCCGGGACGGCATAAGAAGCGCTTTTCAAAGCATTTTTAGCCACAAATTACGGTCGTTATTGACCCTTACGGGGATCGTGATCGGAGTTTTGGCAGTCGTTACCATGTTTTCCAGTGTGTATGCCCTGAAAGGTCTGATAAAAAAGAACATGGATGGTATGGGCTGGAATTACTCACTGATAATTACTCCGGGAACGAATACTGACGATTCCAACCACAACCGCAGTGGGATTAAACGTGCCAAACAAAGCGTTCCCAGCCTGAACTATGATGATTTTCTGGCATTGCAAACAGAGCTGAAAACCAAGAGTATGTATGGCATTATAGAATCCAACAGCTTGTTCAGAATCGGCAATAAAACCAGAACGGTACGCCTGAGAGCTGCCACTGAGGAATTCTTCCACAACAAAACCTACCCAATTGGTCAGGGTCGCTATTACAATGCCTACGAAAACGATAATGCTATGCCTGTAGCGGTATTAGGCCACCAATTTGCCCAGGAATACTATAAGCAAGGCAACCCCATCGGGCAGACCTTGCAGCTGGGTACGCTCCGCCTTACAATCGTAGGGATTCTGGCAGAGGATGCTTTGTCCATGGGCAATGGCATGAACTTCAATACCTGGGAACGCAGGGAAGACTTGAAGGCTGTGTATGTGCCGCTAAAGTATGGTGCGCAATATCTTGGCACCGGTGGCGTTATTCATCAGATCTACCTGCAAGCAGCGAGTGAAGCGGAGTTTGCCACGCTGAAGAAAGAATCCCGTCAGTTGCTGTTGGCACGGCATAATATGTTCCCCAATTTCAGTTTTATGGATGTGGGTGCTTTGATGCTAACCATCACCACAGAGATAGATAAGTTCATGAAAAAGTGGAATATAACCCTTATAGCCATTGCTTCCATATCGTTAATCGTGGGCGGAATAGGGCTGTTTAGCACACTGCTGATCAGTATTCAGGAGCGCATGAGCGAGATCGGAATCCGCAAAAGCATTGGCGCCAGTGAAAACGACATTTTTTTCTACTTCATCTTCGAAGCAGTAGCCTTGGCTTTTCTGGGGGCTGCTTTGGGTGTGTTACTTGCCTGGTTGCTGATTGTAACCCTGGCTAAAGCTATTCACTTTCCGCTATTTTTGCCCATTCAGGGTGTGGTTTTGGGCGTGGCATTTTCCCTGTTTATTGGCTTTCTCTCCGGAATCTATCCGGCCCTAAAAGCAGCGGGCATTGATCCCATTCAGGCGATTTATTACAGGGAGTAAACAAGAGTCGAGAAGTCCTGATGTTAAAAGTACTTCGGCGTAAATGCATCTGTAGCCAGCCTGTAAGGTAAACCTGAAGATTAGGAGCAAAAGCTACAGGCGTCACCGGAACCCGAAACGCCTGTTAAGAAATTTAAATTAATGGTGAATTAGCTATTTACCAGTGACGATAGTGGAGTACTTCATCATGCATATAAGTACCTATCTTCGTTCCCATGGGGTTGGAAGTGGCACAGATGGGGCGGTTAATAGTGCATGCGCTAAGCAGGATAATTGCCAGCAGTGCTACAGCGATAAGAACTCTTACCTTAATGACTTTTCGAGAACTTTTTGCCATTTTGCTTGACATGAACTCAGGAAATACAGATGCTACACCAAAAATGAGATTTTGGTTTCTTGATAAGGTGGATAACAAATGCAGAAAGTGATGATTATACTGATGTTAAGTGTGCTTTGGCTGTTACCAATGGTAGTGCGTGCGGTTGATTTAAGTAATCCTCAGGATTACCTAAATGCCTTTATGCGAGTACGCGGAGATGCAAAGGGTGGAGAGACTTTATACCACTGGACAGGAACAGTTTACAGCTTTATTCCGGGTGAAAAGCGCATGGAACTCTTCGGTTTTGAAGGCTTTAACATCGCGAAGACTATTCCCGGTAAGAGCGGTTTTGAATTGCTGACCCGTGAGGCTGCTTTCTTTAAAGATCATCGTACGGGAGAGATTTTAGAAACTTGGCGCAATCCCTTAACCAACACCGATGTGCCAGTAGTCCAAATCTGGAATGATCCGGTTAATCAAGATCTTAATTTCGAGACTGATATCTTACCCTATATCCACCAGATACTTCCCTCTACTGATCTTGGTGATGAACTTGCCTTTACTATGGATATATTTCCGTTCTACACCAGTCCTTTGCCCCGCAAAGAATTTGCCGAATTCTCTCAGAACGACACCTATCAGGCAGCGGAGTTCTTTCAGTTTTTCACGAAAAAAAATGATTTAACCAATCCAGAGTTGAGCACCGTACCCACAACCATTACCTGGAACAGAATTAGCCCCTGGATGCCCTTCATGCGCATGGGTGATAGGCCTGGTTACCTGCTGTTCGTGTGCCGCGGACGTAAACTGGAAGGTGGCTTTGAAGCTCTGCCTAAACACATTAAAGAATATGTACTGAAAAACAAACCCGAATACGCTAATCCACCCGCAGAATGGACAGAACCAAATGAAACAAGCTGGACATATTTCCGCAAGCTTTGGGAGCAAGGCTTGATTGAAGAAAAATCACCTGGGAGGTGAACATGAAAACATTGTGGACATTTTTTTTAATCGCTATTACTGCGCTGCTGATGGCGCAAGGCTCGTTTCCTTATACTCAGATTAATCACAGCTCGGTAGATCAAAATGGTAATCTGAACCTACGCTGGCATGATTTGAGCGCGGGAACGGGTGTTACTGAGCTTTACTACAATACTTCCAACGGGGCATGGACAAGTGTTGCTCCCAGCTTCTACAGTGACCAGGAATTACAGGCTCAAGTTCCTTATACCTTTGGTCAACGCCTGCGCTATCGTCTGCGCTTGCCAATGGAATCTATTGAGGGTAGCACGTGCATGATGAATCCTGCTTATTGGGATACCGACAGTTTTCCCCCAAGTGTAAACTCAATGGCCTTTATTGGTGCTGATGCCAGTGGAGATAGCGTTACTGTGTACAATCCTAATCTTGATTTACTGAACAGCTACATGGCTACGAGTCCGCAAAAACTCTATTTCAGCCAAAGTAACCTGAGTGGCAGCTTTCCTACGATGGTATCGCTAACCAGCTATAACATCTATATGGGCATTATCACAAACATGGAAGCTGCTGTTGATACAGTTGCCTATGCTATGATCTATAGCTATAATATCCCCGGAGTAATCTCCAATGGATTGTACAAGGTGTCATACGATGCTTTGACGGGAGTGCCGAACTTTGTCCGCATTGGCAACATCCAAGCACAGGTAAACGGTGGCTATTTGCATATGGCATGCAACTTCAGTGATTTGACTGCTGATCCTGAGTTTGGGGCATGGCCAAATGATTTGAACGGCCTCATTATGGTAGGGGCTACTATGGGCGTCACGGTAAGCCTGCCCAGTTTTGAGCCTACGCTTGGTTTTGGTGATTATAGTTTCCCGGCCATGGCTATCTTTACTGATAACCTCTACCAGGTTAATGCAAACACGTTACCGACAGTTAATTATGGCTCTTACGATTCCTTGAGTAGCAGTTTAACCCTGAACTACAGTGATGCTGAGGGTGATTTTCCGCTTATTGCGGAAGTGCAGACATTGGGCGGAACAATTATTGAAGCAATTCCCTTAAGCTCGGACTACATAGCTGGAGCAACCTTTGTTGTGCAAATTCCTGCCGAAGAACTTGGGCTGCTTGTCTGGCGTTTTAGCGATAATGGCTATCAATTTGTAATGGGAGAATGCAATCCTTCTGCTAACGAAGATGAGCTGCTTATACCCCTGCCGTTTAGCTGCAGAATGCAAAACCCTGTGCGAAATTGGCCGGTAAATGTGGCCATAAAAGGTTTGGAAAGCCAGCCTACACAGATCCAGGTATTCAATCTGCGTGGCCAAAAGCTTGGTGATATGTTCAGCGGAAAGCCAGATCAGAAGGACCTAAACATTTCCTGGGACGGAAAAATACAAGGCAAGAAACTTGCTTCAGGTGTGTATTTCCTTAAGGTTAACAATGGAACACATAGCTTTAGCCAGAGATTTGTGGTAATCGAATAAAGACCGTCTGGCCAATCCTACGGAAGTGGGAATCCAGCCCTAATGAATCCCGGTAGGTATGTCACAATTAAAGCATTGATATTTATGACTCAAGTTCAATTAGAGTGGGTAAGCAACACGAGTATCAAGTAAGATAACTTCGTTAACCACACGATAATTTAGTTGCTACAGAAACAGTGCTTTCTCCCTTCCTTGCATGTATTGCCTTAGCATTGGCTTAGCATTGTGGACGCGATAGCCAATTCAAAGCCAATGCTATGGGAATGAAAGCACAAAGGATAGGCGAAAAAATAAATCAGCTTACAACCAAAACAAACTTACCCACCATAATTGAACATGAGCCATATATATATGATTATCTTCAGTTCGTACAGAACGTGTAAATGGGCTGGATACCCGCCTCCGCGGGTATGACAAGAGTTTTCGCACAGCCTCCTCCGCAGGAATGACAAAACGGATTTTTTGTGAATAATTCAAAAGGGCGGGATTTGCTCCCGCCCTTTGTTTATCAAGATTTTTTTTGTTATTAGAATCTGTAGCCTAAGCCAATGTTAGCCGACATGGAATTGGCGTTAAATACGCCAGCCATGTTAGTAGCGGTTTGCTCGGTTGCCGTAATCTCTCTTTCGGAGAACATTACATACTGCACGTTAGCGTCCAAGTTGAATTTGCCGAAACTACGGCCAAAACCAAGATTAGAGCTGATTTTGTCCCCAATATCGGAAAGCGTAACGGTTTGGGTAGATTCAGGAATGGGGGTTTGGTCATAATAAACACCAGCTCTTAAAGCCATGCAGCCCATCAGGTATTCTGTGCCAAGGCTTACACGGTTAGTATCTTCCCATTTGAAAGCAACTACTGATTCTGTTGTTCCCAGAACATTGGCAGGAGTCTCCATTTTTACCACTACTTCTTCCAAAGAATTCCACATAGTATAGGCATAATCAAGGTTCACAGCCCAGTTTGGCTTCACTTTCAGGGAAATACCAATTCCAATATCCGCAGGCAGATTGAGTTCAGTGGTAAGATCCGATTTCCCACCCGCTTTAACTGGAGAAGCCACTAAAGGTTGAGGTTGCCACAGGTATATTTCTGCTTCGCCATCCATAGAGACTGTAGTAGGAATTTTAGCCGAGAGGCCTACTGATATGGTGGGAGTGGGTTTGAACATTAAACCCATATTTGCTCCAAAACCCATACCGCTACCGCTCATATCAGAACTGATTGGCTGTAGGTAGGCTGTTGCCCCCAAGGCTGGATTGAAAGAAATTTTACCCAGCTCAATTGTCCCGTAAAGAACGCTCAAGCCTACACCTGCGGAAAGATTTGGCATAATTTGATATGCTACTGAAGGGTGAACATCTACAAGAGCAATAGAACTCTTCAGTTCGTTTTCCGGGAAACCGGCAGCGTAGGTTAAAGGTCCCGTACCTGCTGTGGAGGTGGGGAACTTGTAAATATCCCAAGTTGTTCCCAAGCCGTAAGGTACATATACTCCCAAGCCGTATTTTAGTTTGGGGTTTTTGGCCATAGTTACAAACAAATTGGGGAAAGCACGCAGACTTTTTTCGGCTTCATATTCCTTGCTGCCAAAGCCGGGGATTTGGGTATATTGGGTACCAGCAGAATCCCAGGTGCCGGAAGGAAGAATAAAGGTTCCACCTAAATCTACTGAATTACTGTCCATAAACCCCAACCCTGCGGGGTTCCAATACATGGCACTGGCATCACTTGCCATCCCGCGGAAGGCACCACCCATTGCTGTGGCACGGGATCCTACTCCGCTTAGGGCAAAGCCGCCGGCAAAAAGTAAGCTGCCGATGGATACAAATGTTAGGATTAGCGTAATTAGCTGAATCTTTTTCATAGTGTTAACTCCTTGTTATTCAGTGTTTATTCATATATTTTATGAACGAGACAATATATTTGCTATCTTCCTAACCGGTCAAGATAAATCTTGCGTTAGGTGAAATCTCTCTAAATCTGGGGCGAGAGCAAAACGCCCATACAACCTTCTAACCTATTTAATGAGTAGCATTTTATTCATACTATTGTAAGCCCCTGATGACATTCGATAAAAGTAAACTCCGCTTCCGCAAACTCTGCCATGTTTGTCCAGACCATTCCAGACAAGAGCAGAGCCGCCTACAGTGCTTAAGGTTCTTACTTCCTGTTCCAAAACGTTGGTTATCAATATACTCACGTCTTTACCGTCTTTCGTGTAATATTCAAAAGTAACACTTTCTCCTACTGACACGGGATTAGGGCTGGCATCGCCAAGCCAATAAATGCTAACATCATGGTTATTCTGAGGATCAGCGTTTTCTGCTGCGGTGAAAAGTGTGCAACTTGCTGACAAGAGCAGCAAAGCCAGTGCGAGCATCTTTAATAGAGTTTTCATCTTGTCTCCAGTCTTATACGTGCGTCGTTAATTATTCCCAATAAATCTACATTCAAGCTTAAGCTGTTTGCCGTCTTGCCTTTGCTTACGCTGCCTCCAGGAAAATAGGCGTAGTTATACACGGCAGATATCATCTCGCGGTAATGCAAATTTATCCCCAGTCCATAGGTTAAGCCGCTGATGTTTCCGTCTTTATCATCATAATGACCCATTCTGAAGAAAACTGTGTCCAATAAGCCCAATTCACCACCAAACCCCAAAAGTAGCGGATTATCGGATAACTCATCAATCGCACCTGCTAAGAGCCTTACTGTCCCAATGTTTTCAACGCTGGACCTAATGCCTTTACCTACAGGAAAAGCACTGTTCTTCCGGGCTAAGGAAGCAGACACACCCAGGTTAAGACGCTGATATATAAGGTCTTCTTGCCCCCAATCAACAAACGTTACTTTGTTGTTAAAACCGTTAAAATATGAAAGCCCATAAGCAGATTCCAGCCGTAGGTTGCTATCATTGATGTGGTCAATTCTTGCTAACAAACCCAGGTTGGTGCTGTTGGCTTTTACCTTCTCCTGGTATGGATAGGGAGTGATATGGCTACAATTGCCAATCATGTTCATACCCAAAGCCAGATCTGCATTGTAGGGCAACAAATTTGCTTCCGATTTGATCAGTCTATAAGCTTCGGACAGATTTACCGAGAAACCATAGGTGGAAATCTGGTCATAGGCATGAAACAGAATGGGATCAAATGTTTCTTCATCTGCAACCGAAAAATTGCCATAATCCACGTAGGAGTTGTTTTCGCTGGTTTTATAGTTTACAAAAGGCAGCAGCAGCCCCAAGCCATAGTAAGAAAGGCTGCTGAGTGCCGAAGAATACTCCAAATCGTCAAAAATATCACTATCTTTAGCACCCATGAACGCATAGCTATTATTGGAAAAGCTTAGCCCCTTTTTCAAAGCCGGAAAAGCAGGATTGTCATACGCATTTAGCGGATCATTATGCCAGAAATTCACTACCCCCACAGGGCTTCCGCCCAAAGCCATATTGATAGCTGATGGTTCAAAACCATTAGCGGTTAAGCCAAAGTGAGAAACCGCCATTAGATTCGTAAGCACCAGCAAAACAAATGCCAAACCAAGTAGTCCTTTTTTCATCCTCGAACTCCTTATATCTCTTTCGCGTCAGGCTATTTATTGGCAATTATTTGTCAATAAATTGTCGTGTTGCCCTAAGCAAACGAGCGATTTTGACTTAAACTATTGCGTGCAGTGGTTCGCCGTTTCAGGTTTATTCCCTTGATTAGCAATAGTTTGAGTTAAAACGCGGGTAACGCGATAACGAAAGTTTGGTTCATCCTTTTTTTAACTCATAGTTCTGCCTGAAGATAGAGTATAGACGGTAGATTCCCTGGTTTTTTACGAAGTTAAGTACACATGCGGCAGAACTATAAGTCAAAACAAACGTCGTGTTACCCTAAGCAAACGAGCGATTTTTCCTGCTTTGCTACGTTTGTTGCATATACTATCTATCAGCAAGCAATAAACCCTAAGGAACACATATCTGCTTAGGGCTTAACCCATCTTTACCATTTAGGAAAGTTATATACCTGCAACGCAGGCATTTAGCTATTTTATGGTCACTACACGAGTTGACGTTTTACAACTTTTC
>JAVEUB010000098.1:0-9132 GCA_034005785.1 Cloacimonas sp. (SeqCode)
AGCACCCACTACGCTAGATACCCCCCATTCCCATCCGTTGTAGGTAGGATTAGCTACAAAATTGCCATTGTTTGCTTCGAAATCTTCGTTCATACCGGTAGTACCTACGCTTAGTACAAGCTGTTCATTTTGAGCAGTTACAAGATCGCCCAGATAGGTAAGATAGAACGTAAGATTATTTCCCACTATTACATCTGGAGAAATAGTAATGGCATACACTGCCTGACACGTAGTTCCTGAAGGTATTCCAGGAAGCAGTAAAGATGGGTTAGCTATGGTTACATATTGGGACAAGCACATAATGTTACTGGTAATGTTCTTGGCTTCCAAGCTACTATTATTGGTGTAGTTAACTATTAGTTCAACAGATTCTCCAGGATCAATCAAACCATTGCCGTTGCCCATGGAATCGTTCATAAGCAAGCCACTTACCTGGATTACAGGTTTGTGAACAGTAATGCTAAGCGGATACTGCCAACTGTTTCCTGCGATAGTAACCGCGCAGTTTACAGGAATCACAATACCATCGGGGCAATCAAGATCTATCTGCAACACAATTGCCGATAGATTTATTCCGGATGTGTCTCCCAGAATATCTGAGTATGCGCTTACAGAATTACCCAAAGAAGCGTAATCGCTATTGGTTGTTGCCACGATCGTTACTCCCTGGGCTGTATTCATCCCCAGATTCAGCAGTTTCACGCCAAGCTCAATAGTTTCTCCAGGCTCGGCTATACCATTAGCATTGAGATCGCTTACAATTACGTTATCAACCACCAGGAAGGCATTTTCATGCAAGACCGGAGCAGTGGTAATCAGCAATGCTTTACCAGATGCCAAAGGCGCTGCCGCTAAGGGATATTGGTTGTTATAAGTATATTCCAAGCCACGGGTATTTGTATGATCTTTTATCCCTATGGTGGCATAGTTACCATGCTTGGGCGTGTAGCCTCCCCCCCCTACATCCACATTGTTAAAATCTTTATATTGAATCTTGATCATCGCATCACCCATGGAGGTGGGATAATACAAGGGATCGTAGAAGATTACCTGGAAGGTTTCCAGGCTGGTACGGTTATAGCCGTTTCGCAGCTTGTGATATTGCACGATAAACCGGTGCTCTGCGGCATCGTAATATTTATAGATACCCGCATCAGAAATAAGAATCAAATCATCCCAAAATGCTGCTATCATGGGTGAGGGGCCATAACCACCAGGCATACGGTAGTTGCGAAATTCACCGTTACCCGTTATCCCAAGCGCAATAAAGCCGTTTGCACATACCGTAATTTGGTTGTAGCTTTCTCCATAGAAGGGGAAACTAAAGGGTAGATCAAGCGTTTTCAGCACCACCGAACCAGGCTGATCGCCTTCATCGGGGGAAGAGCCAGAATCACCCTGATCATTATATCCAGGGATCTGCGTGCCAGCACCACCCAAAGAAGGATTTATCTCTATCCAATCATAGCTGGGGCAATCTGTAAAATCTGTATCGGACATATCGTAAATGAAGTATCCATAGGCATCGGGGCCTAATGGAGTATGCATATTAACTTGCCCGACAGGGATATTGAATTCGGCAATTTGCTCGAAACCACTATTATTGTACAAGCGCACCCGCATCGGCATCTGCATACCAGGGATCAGTAAAGCTCTGGCAACTACTTCAAAACCATCGATGCTATTACTGATAGCTCCTGCAGAAATATTTCCCACAAATGACACTGAGTCTGTTACTGTAACAAGATCATTCAACGAACGCAGCTCTGCATAGATATCCTGTATGCCAAATACAGATTGGTTTTTTACCCCGATTTGCAGAAAGCCATTTTCAGCCGGATCAAGAATATTGTTCCCACCTCCGCTTACTGTGTGGTTTGCGATAAACAGATTAGCATTATAAGCGCTGATATGGAACACACAAGAATATTGGCTCATCCCTCCATCAACCATTGCAACTGAAAAGCGGATATCGTGATTTGCGGGGATGTTGCTGGCGATACTAAACGTATAATTCGACAAGCTGGATTGCGTTTCTCCCGCAGCAAAACTATTGAAACTGCTCTGATTGCTAATAATAGTAACAAAAGGATCATCGCTACTGATAGTTGCAGTTACAGCACTAATAGCAGCGCTTGTGGTATTTTTCAGTTCCAGTCCTACCGCAATTGTTTCGCCTGCATCTGCGTAGCCATCGTTATTGCCGATACTTCCCATTGCGCCACTATCGATAATCTGCTTTGTAACAAACACCAAAGAGCCTTCGCCATCGGCGGCAACGGTTTGTTGCACAGGTTTATAGTTGTGCGCAGAAGCTGTTATCAGCACATCACTTTGCAATCCACCGGATATAGTAAGGCTAAGATTGCCCGCATCATCGGTGAAACCTTTTGCCACAATTGCCTGCATAGCGCTACTATAGGCTGTAACGCAGATGTTTTTCGCCGGGTTTCCCAAGGCGTCTGATAACTGAACATCTACAACATTGGTTCCAATGGGCAACGTTACAGGTGCAGTCAGAGTTAAAGCTCCAGGTATCCCAGTCCAAACTTCCACTGTGGGATCCCCCATCAGGTTGCACCAGTGAGCAAAATAATTTGCCTGAGTGTCGTTAGTTGCGCCATAAATCTCTTTGATGTATAGTCGTCCATTCAACAGTGCTTCTCCCATGCTACGCATATTGTTTATGAAGATGCCTTCGTAGATACCCGAATTTAAACAATTATTGAACATCGTATGCGTGCCAATGGTAGCCATCCCTATTGCCGTAACAGAGCCAGCAGGAGAGGCTGAAGTACCAAGCCGCATCAAAGCTTCGCTGGTTCCGGTTCCAGAGGCATAGTTGCCGGTGCCACAAGTTAAAATTGTGGCGTGAGGTAGCTTTACACCATTTGCCAGGCTATTACCAGGGCTCCAACCGCTCATATTATTATAACCGCGGTAGTTATAAAATCCCACGCCTTGATTTATGCCAGAGTTGATCGCAGTGGAATAACCACTTGCATATTCCTCTAAAAATGTGTAATCTGGATTATGGTTTTTCGCCATTTCTTTGATAAACAAGTTTACGTAACGGGTAGAAACTCCGCTACTGGAAGGATCACCTATCAGTAGCACCCGGTTCAGCCAGGCTGCTGCAGCGGGGTTTGTATTTACATTCTTTTCCACGGTATAGATTTTAGAAAACAGCACATCTAACTGGCTGATATTCTCTGCTGAGATTCTGCCGATGAATACATCACCCAGCAAATCTGTGCCAGCCAGATGGGTATAAGGGTAATCCCCTTCTCCTCCATAGCTGGACATTGTTTCGGTAAAAGCCGGGATAGCATAGCTACCCGTAACGTCCCCTAAAAGAATGATAAAATCAGGGCGTGTAGCCTGGTTATTATATTGATTCTGAATATACGTTTTTATCGCTGTGTTAGAGCTACCACCCGTCATAGCTGTGCTGGTAACATTCACTTCATAGCCTTTTTGCCGTTTCCAGGTAACGAATTCATTCAGTTTGGCAAGGAATGTGCTGTCCGTGCTATTACCGTGGATTAACAAAATGCGTGGGTTGGCTGGTGCCATCATAGTATCTCTGTAGGCATCAAAATTACTGATCATAGACTCGTACAAGTTTGTGAAGGCAGGCGCATAACCGCTGTAATCGGGCAGCTCATTTTCGCCTGATGAGCTATTCATCGTAATCTCTACTGTCATATCGCTGCAAATTCTTAAGCTCTGCGTAGCCCCGTCATATTGCACAGGGAACAGATTTAACTGCACTACCCTAAAATCCCGAATAATCTGTGCAGGGCTGTAGAGGTATATTTTAGCCGGATACAAGCTGTTGCTATAAGCGCTGAGATTGTAGTCACCCTTCGCTTCCTGCTCTTCAGTGGCAAAAACCGGTTTGGGAATTATCCCACTCTTGGTTGTGTAATTGCCGCTTTGCACGCTTACACTAAAATCACCCCGGGCTGGTATGGCTACAAAGGTGGAAAACATGGGCAGAGCAGGCATTCCATCATCGGCTGTAAGCTCGGCACCGGGCATTTTCAGGCTTTGAAAGCTACCCTCATCTTTTAGCTCCAGTGGCGGAGTTTGCAAACGCAGCTTGATTTGCCCTGAATTTTGTGAAATCACCTGTAGTGACGATTCAGACACCACCCCTACCGAGAAAAGCATACTGACCACACTTGTCAGTATGAGTAAAATGACACATTTTGTTTTCATTGTTATATTCCTTAATTTCGTCATCCCGTCAGCGGGACTACATAGCTTAACTTAAAAAAACCTGAAGCAATTTTACTGCTCCAGGTTTCAATTTTTTTATCTGATTCAGTCTCCCGAAATCACTTCACCTTGTAAACTAAAACGCCTTGGTCACGTGCACCCACTACCAGCTTGTCACCCATGAATTTAACCGAATTGGTATACCCGCAGGAAGTGAGGTGTTGCAGCAAGATGGGGCTGTTAGGATTTGCTATATCAAAGAGGTATATGCCTCCACTGGTGGAGCTTACGGCTACTTTCGTGCCAGATACATCCAGGGCATTGGCATAGCCGGAGGTTTCAAAGCTGCTTAGCAACACTGGTGCGGCGGGATTGGCAATACTTACAATGTGTAAACCAGCCTGACGACTGGCTACAAAGGCTAAGTTACCGCTTACCACCACTCTCTGGGCTTCTCCAGGGAGCACAATGCTACTTACCAATTGCTGATTACTGCGATTGTAAATGTATAATCCACATTGCTCCGCGGAAACAAATATGTAATCATTGCTTAAGGCAAAGCCTGAAGCTGCTCCCAAAGGGGTAACAGCAAAATTATTCACATTAAGAATGGTTCCATCGTAGCGGTCGTACCTAAATGAACCAGCAGAGCAATAGCCAATTTCCATGGTAAATATTCCGCTGGGATTGGGAATGGGAAATGAATCAAGGTCTTTTATCCCGCCGGTACCACCGGTAATCTCCATAACGTATTTTAAAGTGTCAGGATCAGTTGTATCCACAATCACAATCCTGTCATGGGCTGCCACTTCGTTAAAAAACATGCGATTTTGCTCTGGAACCACAGATATCCGCTTGATTCTGCCCAGGTTTGTTTCAGAGCCATCGGCAGCAATCATTCTTGTTACCCAGTTTTGCAAATAATCGCTTCGGCGAATCACAGAGATGCCGCCCTGATCTTGCGCTACGTAGATGTAACTATTATCGATTTTTATATCCAGGGGGTTCCCCACAATGGGCAATTGCCTCTCCAGCGTGAGCCATTCATCGTCCTGATAAGCTGTGTTACGCTTTGCGCAAGAGCTTAGTCCAATAGTCATTAAGACCAGTATGTATATCCAAAACCTCTTTGGCATTCAGATCCTCCCGGTATCTTTTGTAATTCTTTCCATTTGTAATTGCAAGAACTGTTCCGAAACTGATTTGGAGATAGAAATAATTTTAGTTCCGGCCTCCGATCAAGCGTTGGGCATAACCCCTCTTCATCTTCCATACGACTCTCGATATTGAAGGTTCCCTTCCAACCGAACCCAAGCTGAACAAACATCAGGAAGAGTAGCGGGTTGTTTGGGGTAAATATTAGCTGAATCGTATTCACGAACCACCCCTCGAGCGTGTTTGACTTATATTTTGTGCCACAAACTCTCATCAGAAACAGTGTGTCTTCGCCAACAAAATATGAGTTAAACCGTGGATGAACCACCCCTGGAGCGTGTTTGACTTATATTTTGTGCCACATACTCTCATCAGAAAACAGTGTGTCTTCGCCAACAAAATATGAGTTAAACCGCGGATTATAGCTTTGCTGCTAAGCAACATTGTTTCTCCCTTCCTTGCATGTATTGTCATAGCATTGGCTTTGCATTGTGGATGGGATAGCCAATGCATAGCCAATGCTATGGGAATGATAGCAAACAAGGATAGCTGAAAATATTAATCAGTTATACAACAGATGTATCTTTGCTCCAAGCTGGATGATGGGCATATTGCCATGAGTACAATCACCTATAGCGACCTGCAAACTGTGGGTACGGATATCGGCAATCTGCCCCCACATTATTTTATGCGCAGGAGCGACGTCCTGCGCTACATTCCAACACTCCCACACCCCAACACGCCAAGCTTGACAAAAATAGTAGCTTGCCGATGTTGGAGACAAAGAAAATGTAAGGAAACCCTAAAATGATGCAACTGACTGATCTGCCTAAAAGCTATGCCCGAGTTCATCTTCCGGCTAAAGTAGCCCTGGCCGTAACCCAGAAACCGGATGGAAACTTTAATCTTATTACTATAGAGTGGTTTATGCGTACTTCTATTCAGCCTCCAATGTTTGCCATTTCCATTGGAGAAACGCGCTATTCGCACGATTGTTTGGAAGCAAACCGATATTTTAACCTCGTTTTTCCTTCTCCCGAGCTTAAACCTCTGCTTAGCTTGTGCGGCTCAAATTCCGGTAGAGATATGGATAAATTCAGCGCTGGCGACGTCAAATTCATCGCTGGTAAATTGCATAAGCTGCCAATATTAGCCCAGGCAGTTGCCAATTTTGAATGCGAAGTAGTTAGCCAAGTACGCAGCGGGGATCATACCATATACATAGGCCAAGTACACTATAGCTGGCAGGATGAAGAAAGAGCGCTTTTTTTCTATGAATAAGATGCCCCGGAATTGAACTCCAAAAAATCGGCAACTGTTATCCTCGGCGGAGGTTCTGCGCTTGGTTTGGCACATATAGGCGTGTTGAGCGTTCTTGAACAGAACTACGAAATCGGGGCTATCATCGGCACCAGTATTGGGGCAGTTGTAGGTGCGCTGTATGCCTTGGGGCTGGATACAGATCATATTCTGGAAATAGCAGGCAGGCAAAGCAATGCCCAGGTGTTTTCACCCTTTAATCTGGATCGGCGCATCAGAGGCATCTTTGATGGACGCCACATACATGATTTGTTTAAAGACTGGACATCCCTGCTAAGCATAGAAGAAGGACGGATTCCCTTTCTTGCCGTTGCCTACGACTTAAACAGCCGCAGCACAGTGCTTATTAACCGTGGAGCTTTTGCAGATGCCATGCGAGCTTCGTCGTCTTTACCTCTCATTTTCAGCCCCTATCGGTATGGTAAATATCTGTTTGTGGATGGTGGCATAGAACACCCGTTGCCTTTGTCCTTTGCCAAGATGTATAAGCACGATGTGGTGATCTCGGTAAACGTGCTACCATTGGTGGAACACGAAGCCGTAATGATTGAACCACAAATACTTGAAACAATAAAACGTAAACGCATTCATAGCAGCGAGATATTGCTTCAAGCAGTGTTGCAGAATCAGGGTTATCTGGCACTGAAGGATACCATTGCTTACGAACCGGATATTGTAATTGAAGCAGCTCTACCAGAGGGACGCCCCTACGCATTTCACAAATCTAAAATGTTTTATGATTATGGCTACAAGATATGTACTGAAACCCTGGCGGAATACCGCGAACCTACGTTTATAGATAAAATTCGCCGTCATTACAGCAATCTTACTGCCCGTATCCAAAAAGTTAAAGATATTTCTTGACGAAAAACAGCCGCTGGAAAACTATAGATTCCGTTGCTGGTTAGGTAACGATTACATACAGGCGAGGACGTCTGCTTTCCGATAATACACAAGCGAGGAATTTCTCATGACAGAAATCATCAAGATCCTTTCTCAGATAGATGGTGGCATGGTTTTAGATGCTGCTACCGGAAGGGGAGAATTTATCACTACCCTAAAAAAATATCTGAAATCTTACACACAAATCATTGGAGTTGATGCCTCTGAACGCAGTGTAGATTATGCTCAGAAGCTGTTTCCTGAAAATGATGTGGAAATTTTTAGGATGAATCTTGAAGACCTGCAATTTGATGATAACTATTTTGATGTAGTGTGCACCTCTAACTCACTACATCACTTAGAGCATATCGAGATAGTATTTTCAGAGTTACAGCGCGTTTTGAAACCGGGCGGTTTGCTTATTGTAACCGAAATGTATTGCGATGGAGAGCAAACTCCTGCCCAGGAAACACATATTATGATGCACCACTGGCTTGCCAAAGTGGATAGAATGAATGGCATATATCACCAGAGTACATTTACGAAAGTTGAAATAGAACAGCTTGTTAAAGCTCTTCCCTTAAAGAAACTGGAGATAGTGGATTTTTACATACCCGTGGATAATCCCTACAAGAATTGCGAAACCCTGATGGACAATTGCCGTGAAACCCAGAAAAGACTGGAGAATATGCCAGGTTCTGAAGATTTGTTAGCTGAAGGCAAAGCCCTGCTTGCACGACTGAAGGATGTCGGTTGCGCCAGTGCAAGCCGTTTGTTGATAACAAGCTATAAAAACAAAGAAAAAAAGGTAGCCTCCGCTGCCAAGATAGCAAAACCGCAAAAAGGAGATAAATAATGCTAATTGACGACGATCTGTTTAGCTTAAACCAGTTACAATTAAATCGTATAGCCAAGAAAATAGGTATCCCGGGCTACACCCAGCTTAAGGGAAATGAACTGATATTCAAGATGTTAGAGTTCCAAGCTGCTCAAGAAGGCCTGGCATTTGTTACAGGTTGCCTGGAGATAATGGACGATGGCTTTGGTTTTCTCCGCTTTCCTGGGAATAATTACAATCCCGGACGCGACGATGTGTATGTGTCACTTACACAAATTCGCCGTTTCGGCTTGAAAACGGGACACATGATTAGCGGCCCCGTACGTTCTCCCAAAGAAGGCGAAAAGTATTATGCCCTGCTTCGGGTGGAATCTGTAAATTATATGGCACCCCAAAGCTTGCAGGATTTGCGTCTGTTTGATGAGCTTACACCTTACTATCCCACAGACCGCCTAAATCTGGAATTTGATGCCGCTAACTTCAGCACCAGATTGATTAATCTGTTTACTCCCATAGGTAAAGGCCAGCGTGGCTTGATTGTGGCTGCCCCCCGCACCGGTAAAACCACTCTGTTGCAGGATATCGCCAATGCCGTGCTGAGTAATCACCCTGAAGTGTATCTGATTGTGTTGCTGGTGGATGAGCGCCCTGAAGAAGTAACCGAAATGAAGAAAATCCTTGTGCCCGGCAATAAAGAAGTAAGATCGGAAGAG
>JAVEUB010000099.1:0-9121 GCA_034005785.1 Cloacimonas sp. (SeqCode)
GGTAATTCTGAATGGGAAAATCCGCATTGATGGCAGCGGTGATGGAATTGCCGATGGCAGCCTTTATCTTGACGCATTAAACCAATTCCGCTATTCATCATCACCCATAGCAATGCACATCTCCAGTTTCGTTGGCACAACGGGTAGCCTTGAAGGCAGCGTGCACATGGTTTCTCCCACAACCACTATTGCAGATGCCAAAATTGTCTATTACCTTCTGGAAGATAACGTTAGCACTACTGAAACTCATGTTGTCCGTAGCATTTTATACGAAGATTTTGCACTTAGCGGCGCGGGTAGTAACTTCAATTTTACCAAAACGTTCACCCTCAACCCCAGTTGGAATACTGCCAATATGTGGGCTATTGCAGCTGTGCAGTTGCAGAGTAAAACAATTATGCAGGCTGCTTCCTCCCTTCAACTGCCTACCTACAATTTCCGTGCTGCCATGGATTGGAACGCCAATATTGAAGGGCCTGCCAATTTTAGCTACACTTCTTTGCCAATCTGGTTCTTCAATCAAGGCGCAGGGGATAATTATACCATGCGCATCGAGGTGGATTACAGCCCTGAAGGCTGGTATTTTAACTATTGTGGCGAAGATGGTAGCTGCTATCCAGGAGATACCGACCGCCCCTTTAGCCTTGGTGCAGGAGAATCTATCAGCTATCATCTCAACCTGTGGATCGGTGAGCCAGGGATAGCCTATTTCCGCTTTGTATTTACTTCCCCCAATCTGGGAACCTACAGCGTTCCCTTCCGTTACAAGGTGGAAGGCGTAGCCAACGACGATCCCACTCTGATAGGCATTCCTGCTCAGCTTGGAAACGTTTACCCCAATCCAGTTAAGCAAAATGCGCAGTTCGAGCTGATTAGCGCAAAAAATATAGCCCATGCCAGCATCGAAATCTATAACCTGAAAGGCCGGAAAGTTCAAAGCATTCCTGCTGCCAACCTGGTTCAAGGTTCAAACAAAATCAGCTTTAATCCAGCAGCAGAACTCCCTAATGGCGTGTATTTTTACCGCATAGCTGGTTCTGCTACAAAATCAGGTAGATTTATCCTGATGAAATAAACATTGTAACTGTAATATAGATTGCCTATGCAATTAAAAGAACGGGATTTAGTTCCCGTTCTTTGCTATGAGGATAACAATAGCAGCCGACTACAACATCGCTGTTTTCGCCAATAACAATGAACGCTGTGTATCTTGCTGCTCAAGACACACAGCGTTCGTGTAAACTTCTATAACTTCTGCATCTTACAGCTTAGCGAAGCTTAATTCTTAATCTTTAGGCAGGGTCCTGCGTGGTATATTACTGAAATCCGGTTTCAGCGGTGGATTCTTTTTTATCTCTGCAAGCGCAGTTTTGATACCCATATCCAGTTGTGGATCCTTACCTGCCACAATATCTTGCGGCATTATTTCCACTTCGATATCGGGATCTGTGCCATAGTTTTCCACACCCCAGCCCACATCTTTGAACCAGAAACTAAATTCCGGCTGAGTGGTGATGGTTCCATCCACTAACCAATGCCTTGGCCAGATGCCGATAACTCCGCCCCAGGTGCGTTTGCCGATTAATTTACCCAGCCCCAGCAGTTTAAAACTGTGGCTGAAGATGTCGCCATCGCTGCCTGCATATTCATCAGTAAGGCAGACCATCGGTCCCATTGGGGCATCATCCATGTAAGGATTGGCACCCCACCAGCGGGTAAGATCGTAGCCAATGCGTTTGCGAGCCAGCTTTTGCAATAATAAACCGGAAACGCTGCCACCGCCATTGTTGCGCACATCGATCACCAAGCCTTCATAATCCACTTCTGCCAAAAAATAACGGTGGAATTCGCGTAAGCCTTCCTGCCCCATATTAGGAATGTGCAAATAGCCCAGCTTACCCTTGGACGCGCTATGGACATATTCACGGTTGCCTTCTACCCAATCGCGGTATCGAGCCGAGCTTTCGTACTTCATGGTATGCACGCTTACTACTTTATGCTGCTTGCCATCAGGACTCTTCAGCTCAAGCTGCACCTGCTGTCCAGCCAGATTGAGGGTAAGTTTTTCGGGGCTGTCATGCTTGCTAAGCGGTTGACCGTTAATTGAGGTAAGAATCCAGCCCTTATCAATGCCTAAACCGGGGTTCATTAAAGGAGAACGGTTTTCACCTTCCCAATGGTCACCACGCAATATCTTGGTAATTTCATAGCCTTTTTTGCGGGCATTGAACTGCCAATCCACCCCAAGCTTGCCAATACGGTAGCTGGGACTGGGACGATAATCTCCCCCAAATTCGTAGCAATGGCTGGTACCAAGCTCACCCTGCATTTCCCACATCAGATCAGAAAAATCGCTACGGCAAGCACATCGCTCCACCAGCGGATAATAACGGTCGAAAACCTTCTGCCAGTCTATTCCAGCCATGTCTTCCACCCAGTAATTCTGCTTCTGCAATCTCCAAGCTTCGCGGAACATCTGCTTCCATTCTTCCACTGGTATAATTTCTGGTTTAAACCGGTTCAAATCGATAAACCCGCTCTTCTTTCCAGGTGCTGTTTCGCTTGGCAACTCTGCTTTAGGCTCCAGTTTAGCGGAAATCACCCGCAGGCTATCTTTCTGGATCAGCATCATGGCAGTACCGTCTCCGCTAAGAGCATAGCCCATTATGCCATGGACATAAGTCCAACCCTCGAGCTTGTTGAAATCATAGCATTCCAAATCTGCTTTTTGCTCAGATGCTAAACGGTTATCCATAGTGAGGTTACCGTAATATACACGTCCCGCAATGGCTCTAAGCCCAAAATAGTAACCTGCTGCAACAGGGAATTCCACCAAACGCTCGGTGATGCCATCGAATTCAATCTCCACGGGTTTGATCTCTTCTGTGGAAGTCTCGGCCTTTTCTTTTTCGTCCTTCTGGGGTGTTTCTGGTTTGGGCTCAAAGGCTTTGGCCTCGGCAATAAAAGGTGACCTGAGGTCCTTGCGCAGCGGAATAAGATAGGGCTTAACCGAATTTGGATAGCTAAAATCGAATTGAATGCTGTCTCCCATGGGATTGAAGGTGCGAATGGAGAGGAAATACAGATACTTTCCTTCGGGATCAAAGGCAGGATTGTAATCCTCCAGAACAGGCTTGGTGACGTTATGAATCTCACCGTTTGAGCTATCCCAGATGCAGACATGCATTGTTTTGCGGTTGATATTTGTGCTGTATGCCAGCCAACGGCTATCCGGTGACCAATTATAGCCACCGATCATCCCATATTTATTGCGGGTAATGGTGGTGAAAGAGCCACTTTCGAGATCCAGCACGATTAATTCGTTCCGGTAGTTTTCCATAGCAGCTTTCTTGCCATCCGGTGCAAGCTTGTACCCGTAAACCCTTCCCAAATCAGGATCGGCAAAGGTTTTTACCTTGGCTTTTACAGGCTCGAATTCTTTACGCAGGGGATGTATTTCGAAACGTTCATAACCAGGCTCATCCGAAACAAGCATCAGGCTCTGGGCATCTGGCATAATCTGTGCCAGACGGTAACGAATGCCATGCCGTGTGCCATATTGCTGAGCGCTACCTTCCCAGTTGCCAGCTACATAAGCTTTTCCGCGCACGGTTAAAGCAAAACTGCCACCATCCTTGGAAAGATAGACATCTTCCATGTGCTTGGTAGCGTCCACAAACTTGCGCTGTCTCTGCACCATGGGGCTGGCATAGCTGAATTCCACCTTGCAGGGCTTATTTTCTGCCACATTAAGCAGGTAAATATCCGCTCCGGCAGCCCAGATAATGCTTACTCCATCGGTGTAAGCATTCCGGGCATAATAATCTTGGTGATTACTGTGCTTTTGCAAGTCTTTACCATCTGAAGTGCAGGAATACAAATTGCCGATACCTTCGTGGTCGCAAAGGAAATAGATGCGTTTGCCTATCCACATGGGTGAAGCGAAGTTCCCGTTTAGCTTAATGAATTTAGCGAACTTACCGCTATTGTTGCGGTCGATCAGCAAATGCCCTGCAGTTCCACCTTTATAGCGTTTCCAGCGAGCAGGATTGGAGACATTGCGTCCCAAAACCACCCCTTTTTCACCAAAGGCAATGGCATTGGCACGACCATAAGGCAATTCTACCGGATTACCACCCTGGGGATCAAGCTCGAAGATGCGAAAGTAGTTCATAAAGGGTTGGGCATGATTGGCAGTGAAGATAATCTTGCCATCTTTCCACCCTAATGCTGTGGCATTTGCACCCAGCCAGGTTAATCTTTTGGCCTCTCCACCGGCAAAGGGGATGATGAATACTTCATCGTGCCCTTCTTCGTTGCTGGTGAAGGCAATGAATTTGCCATCAGGAGATATTTGGGGACTGCGAATCATACCCAGATTTGCAGTTAAACGCCTAGCAATGGGATTGTTTAGGTCGAAAGTCCAGAGATCGTCCTCACACACAAAGACGACGTGATTGCGATAAATTGCGGGTTGCCGATAGTAAGCTTGCATAACAATAACCTCATATTCCTTGATTAAATTTTTTTAGCAGCGTGCCATAGCTGCTTATATGAAACTCGTTTGGGATTTGGCATCGTAACTACATTTCTATCCTTTCTAATAAAAGCGTAAATATAGTCAAGCTAAAATCAGCCTTTGGGAGGATTGGCTTTGTTGATTTTTTTCCGTAAGCGCTCGATTCTTAATTCCACCTGCGCCACCTTTTTTGTTTCAACTACATAGCGGCTAAGCAGATAGCATTGCAGTTTCTCTGCGGTTAACAAGGCTTCGGGATATGCTTTATGGTGATTTTCCTGCAATTTTGCCAGTTCCAACATGGCAACAGGACAGGCCAGATCAGCAGCTATGGCAAAACAATCGGTAGCGGACACCAAATCCTTTTCCTGCTTGTAGAGCAAGCCCAAGTCTCTGGCAATGTCTGCGCTTAAAACCCCACTTGCCAATAAATCTATTAGAATGCGCTTGGCCGTTTCGGGATGATTTTGGCTTTTATACAGCAAAGCCAGGGCATGGTAATCGATGCGGATATCCATGCCATGCGGGGGAGGATAGTCTATACTGTCGCAAATTAGCGTAAAGAGGGCAGCAGTGTGCAGGATATCGGCATGATTATGAATAAAAATGCGGCGCACCAGTTCCGGATCGCCATTTATCAGATACTGGAAATAGGTTTGCGGAATCTCACGACCTTCGATATCCAGCTCTTTATCGCGAATGTGACCAAGCACGTAGAATTCTATCGTTTCCAAGGCACAAGAAGGCAGCTTGCGTTTCCACAATCTGCGGGCAATATGCAGTAAGTCCAGATGTTCCATAGATCGCAGATTTAGCCACAACTGATGGTACAACAAGCGCGATTCCAGCACAGGAACATCAAAGGTCTTGCCGTTAAAAGTGATTAGCAACGATTTGCGCTGCAACAAGTCTATCAGCCGATCGAAGGAATTCACCTCCGCATCGGGATCGGGCAGGAAAATCTGCTCCACGATGAACTGCTCGTTTTCATAGTAACCCAAACCGATCATAAAGGCAAGAATATCACCACGCCCCAAGCCCGTTGTCTCCAGATCCAGAAACAGGATTTCCTCTTTGTCTATCCTGCATTCTCCGTCATTCCTGCTTTCTGTGCCATTCCTGCTTTCCTTGTTATTCCTGCTTTCTGTGCCATTCGTGCTTTCCTTGTTATTCCTGCTTTCTCTGTCATTCCTGCGGAGGCAGGAATCCAGCCCCGCCCATTTGATCAAAACTTCCGGGATATCCTGCGGAAAAAGCGGCAGATTATCAACCTCCGTAAACATCGGATATGCCTTCCGGGTATAGAAATATGAATTCTCAGCATGGCTGGAATAGCTCCCTGCCATCGCCACTTGCAAAGCTTCACGCAGCATGGTGCGCAGCTCCGAGGCAAATAGTTCCCTGTCTGTATGCATATCTGTTGTCATGGATTCATGGTTTTTCACCTCCCGCTTTGTGGCAATAGAATTCTTGGGCATTGTTCAGCATTGAGCTGGGCAGGTATCCTCCCCAAAGAATCAAAGCACACAGATTTCACAGATAACACAGATTAATTTTTTATGATTATTTAGGGTAGCTCTTACGATAATCCAGCAGTTTAATGTAACTTTTTTTCAAAGGTATGCTCTATTTTGATCTGTGAAATCTGTGAAATCTGTGTGAGAATTCAATTTTTGGGGGAGAATGCACAGGGCTGTCAATCTCCCGATTGACAGAAACAGCTATCTGCTTTTATTGTAACTCTATACAAGAGCTGTGGCAAGTATGGAGATTGCCACCCCTATCGGTATTCTATCGTGGTGAGATTTGAACCGTCTCGTTTGGTTCATGTGGCGGGAATAAACAAAAACCTTTACAAATTAGAGCGCATAGATAAATCTGTATTCTGGCTGTTAAGGCTACAGATCATAGGGATGTAAATGTTAAGAGGCAGTAAATGATTGACCATAATGAACTAATGCAGATGCTGAAGAATCTGGAATCAGATCGCGTGGAGCGTACTGAAAGCGTTAACAATACAGATAAATTCTGCGAAGTTGTCTGTGCTTTTGGCAACGACCTTCCTAATCACCAAAACCCAGGATATTTAATTATTGGCGCTAAAGATGATGGCAGTATTGCAGGAATCAAAATCAGCGATCAATTGCTACAAAACCTGGCAGGATTGCGCTCGGATGGAAATATTCTGCCCTTACCTGTAATTAGTGTGGAGAAGATATCCTTTCCCGAAGGCGATTTGGCCATAGTTCAGGTACAGCCTTCAAAGATTCCTCCTTTACGTTACAAAGGCAGGATTTATATCCGCATCGGGCCAAGACGGGCAATTGCCACACCCGAAGAAGAGCGTATTCTTAACGAAAAGAGAGAATCAAGCCCTCATAGCTTTGATGCCACACCCGCCATGGATGCAGCAATAGAAGATTTGTCCCTGGCTCAGTTCAATGCCTATAGGGAAATTGCTATAGATGCCGAGATAATTGCCTCTAACAATCGTAGCCTGGATTTGCAAATGGCTTCCTTGGGCTTTTACGATACAAAAGTTCTGCACCCTACTTATGCCGGCTTAATTACGGTTGGCAAGAATCCACGCTTTCATCTGCGCGGGAATTACATTCAATTTCTTAGGTTTCCCGGCCAGAATACAGACGAATTGCCCCTTAACCAAAAAGAAGTTTCGGGGGATTTGCTTTCGGTGCTTAGGGAACTGGATATAATTATCTCGGCGAATATTACTACTGGCATTGGCTCTATAACTCCCACGCGCGAGAAATTGATTTATGATTATCCGCCCATTGCTCTGCGGGAACTGGTCTATAATGCCATTATGCACCGCAGTTACCAATCTTCTGCACCGGTGAGGTTTTATTGGTTCAGCGATCGCATCGAGATTCAAAATCCAGGCGGGCTATACGGTGCTGTGGAACTTGCCACTTTGGGTACAATAAACGATTACCGCAATCCCATCATCGCGGAAGTAATGAAAACCCTTGGTTATGTGAACAAATTTGGCTATGGCATCCAACGCGCTCAAGCTGTTCTGGAGAAAAACGGTAGCCCCAATGCAGAATTTGCCGTGTTATCCGAAAACAAGGTGTTTTCGGTTATCATTAGAAAGCGAACTACGTAATCAATCAATGAAACTTATACCCCTTATAGATCGTTCTACTGACAAACTGGAGCTGCTTATTACAAAGAATTTCGGTGATGATTATGGCTATGTTCTGGGTTTGTTAAAGAAGCTGCCTGCGGTTTGCTGCATCAGTCTTGATGGGCAGACAATCGGATTCTTAAATCTAAAGCAGACTCTCAAAACTGTGCATATTCCTATCTACCTTAACCGGGAAATGTATGATAACGAGGTTAGTGAGCTAATGCAAGCCATACATGTTTTGCTGCAAGGCATGGAGTATCAATACCTGGTGTTTGTGCAGCGCAAGCCTATTCCGGAAATTCTTAGTGTGCTAAAAAAGTTTGTAGAGGTGGAAAATATCGGTCTGCATTATTGTAAGGAAAGCAGCCAGACAAGTTATGAGATTTCTCCCGACACATTTACCTGGACAGCCAATATTCCTGATCCCACAGCCTTGAAAAGCCTGCACCTGCAATGTTTTGCCGATGAAAAAGAATATGTGGTGGGAACCTGGGATTCGCTTATCGCCCAATATCTGGCAAGCGAGAAACAGAAAATCTGCTTTGCCTGTTTTCAGGATGGCTTACTGGTGGGTAGCATTCTTGGCTATCTTGGAGATACAAATGCTTATATCTATTCGGTCTGTGTTTTGCCTGCCTGCTCCAGCAGGGGAATAGGCTCCAAGCTTATGCGCTTGTTCCTGAACCAGTGCCCAAGCCTGCAAGTTGAATTGCATGTGTATTCTGAAAACAAGGCTGCTACCGCTTTATATGAAAAATTGGGATTCTGGAAAACGGGCATTGCCTCGTTAGTTGCCAGAAACATAATTAACGTTAAATAGCCCTATGATGCGGGATCGGAATCCCGCATACACAACAGCATCGGAATGCTATGTTACAAGCTTCGCGTGTCTGATTCTTCATTTAGCAACAGCGGTATCCTGCTCTTTAGCTCCTTGCTTGCATCGCCCTACCATTGGCTTTGCATTGTGGACGGGATGGACAATGCAAAGCCAATGCTATGGCAATGCAAGCAGGGAACACGCTATTGTGAACTGTGTAAAGCTTGTCATTCCCGTGGAGACGGGAATCCAGCGCTGATGAATCCCGTTAGGGATGACACAAATAAAGCATTGATTTATATATGATTATCTTCCGTTCTTACAGAACTTGTAAATAGGCTGGATACCCGCCTCCGCGGGTATGACAAGAGTTTTCACACAAGCTCCTCCGCAGGAATGACAAAACGTTTTCGCACAAGCTCTAAATCCGGTGTTCCACTGCGTAGCTCTCACTTGCGAAGTTTCTCACAGCCACATGAATGTGGCAGAACCAACCGGATAAATCCGGTGTTCCAATGCGTAGCTTTCACTGGCGAAACTTCTCACAGCCACATGAATGTGGCAGAACCAACCGGATAAATCCGGTGTTCCACTGCGTAGCTCTCACTGGCGAAGCCTCTCACTGTTTTAT
>JAVEUB010000100.1:0-9101 GCA_034005785.1 Cloacimonas sp. (SeqCode)
AAAACCTTGATGAATCAGGGGTTAGAACCTCATCTATCAGCAGCACCTGGCTACCAATAGTGCCGAATTCAAACTTGGTATCGGCTAAAATGATGCCTTCTTTCAGCAGCAAATCGTGGGCATAGCTGTATAAATCCAGGGCTTTGTTTTTTATATCCACTGCGATCACTTCATCCATGTGGGAAAGCATTTCCCGGTAGCTGATGTTTTCGTCGTGACCATCTTCCACCTTGGTGCTGGGCGTGAACAACGGATGCTGAAACTTCTGGCTTTCTTTCATATCTTCGGCAATCAGCATCCCGCCAATGGTGCTGGTGCGAGAATATTCGCTCCAGGCAGAACCGCTGATATAGCCCCGGACGATGCACTCAAAGGGGATAACTCTGGTCTTTTTCACCAACATGCTGCGCCCCTGCAGGTAGTCCTTAAAGGCATGAAATTCAACGGGATAATCTGCTACTTGGTCGCTAAGGAAGTGATTGGGTACCATGTCTTTGGTCGTTTTAAAGAAATGAACCGATATGGCATTTAGCATTTTCCCTTTGTCCGGTATGAGATCAGGAAAAACTACGTCAAATGCGGATATTCTGTCGCTGGTAACAATCAGCAGTTTATCCCCAAGATCGTATAAGTCCCGAACCTTACCTTGACGGGATTTGAGAACTATCTTTAATTTGGAAATCTCTTCGTACATGTATTTTCCCCTTAGTTAATTTTTTGTACTGTGTTAAACCTGCGTGGCATGTTTAACCTTAAAATCGTATATAATCCGGCTTTCATCCACAGCTTCCAGATTCAGCGCCAGGCTTTCATTGGCACGAAAGGCAGTGGCTGAAACGGGGAATTGGTATTCCCGGTTCTTGTAGCGACACCACACAATACGTCCGCCTTCTACTCTAACACTATCTGTTTCAAACTCCAGTTGCTTGGCTACATATAGGAAATTAAGCCAATCGCGATACATAGCAAGCAAGGCAATTTCATCGTCCAGCAGCGCGGCTTTGGTAAATTCCAGGTCGTTAAAATAGCTGTCCCGCTGTTTCTGAACCAATTCCAGAATTCCATTTTCCGGATGCAGATAAGCCTCTTTGAGCAGGGCATCCAGCTTTTCCAAACCGTCTTCTGCCCCACTTTCTTGCGCAGTTGCCAGGCTTAAACACCAGCCTCTGCAGATATCTTTATCAAACTTATCACAAGGGTAACTTCCTGTCTCACAATATGGTATCTTCAGGATTCGGGATAGGGTATCCAGCACATCTGCCAAGAAAAACCTGCTGCGAAAAGGGCCCAGATATTGCCAATCATCATTTGTATGCTCTACTACCGTGATAAACGGATAGCGGTTTGCATCTAACGCCAGATAAGCGTAATTCTCCCAAGGTAACAAGCGATGCTGATACGCCGGAACATGCACTGCTTGAAAAGCTTTGAAGTGAATAAGAGCATCAAGACCCAGCGGGTGAATGGTGTATTCAACGCTGATAGCCTTTGCCCACATTTCGCCATATAGCCCGCCTTCTTCGGCCTTGTTTTGGAAAAAGTTCAGCTTGCGGGATAGCTTGGCTGTATAACCCGCATACAGGTATCCAGCATCGCTTAGAAGGGCATAAAAAGCCCATCCTGAAGGCAATGTATCAAATTGATTCCTTATGCATTTATCAAAAAACAGCTTACTCATAATACCATGCTTTTGGATAAGCAGAAAATGTCAAACTAAATAAGGTGTTTAGGGGTTGGAAGGTTGGCTGTTTTTTTTAAAAAGCTGACACTCGTTTTCAGCATTGCATATAGCCAACCTTCTCGATAACTGTCGGCGAGACGCCAACAGGCCTTGCCAGCGAGGACGCAGGCACTCCTGCACCTCAGCACGCACCCAAACAAAACATTGACACTAATATTATCCCCACATTTCTGGGCAATACATTCAGTGAGGTTTATATGATTAAGAATATGCGAGATTTCCTGGGCTTGCGCAAGAGCATTATAGCCATGCTAAGCATGGTTATTCTGGTGGGTATGGGCGAAAAAATGGCGGAACGCTTTTTGCCTTTATACATCATGGCGATGGGTGGAGGAGCGATAGTTATCGGGCTGCTGAACGGCCTGGATAATTTGCTAAGTGCGCTGTATTCGATACCCGGAGGTTATCTTTCCGATAAACTGGGGCATCGTAAAGCCTTGTTAGTGTTTAATTTCCTGGCAATTTTGGGTTATTTGATTGTGATCCTCGTGCCCACCTGGCAAGCGGTGATAGTAGGCTCCATATTCTTTCTTTCCTGGACGGCGATTTCACTGCCTGCCACAATGAGCCTGGTGTCGTCAAGTTTGCCGGCTAATAAGCGCGCCATGGGCGTTTCCATGCATTCCCTCGTGCGGCGTATTCCGATGGCTCTGGGCCCTGTTATTGGCGGATTGTTGATTCAGCATTACGGCAAATTGCAAGGGGTGCGTTATTCCTTTATTGTGGCAATCGTGTTTGCGCTTGTGGCAATCGTAATTCAGCAGCTTTATATCCCTGAGCCACCACCTAAACTTACAAGCAAGGAAAAGTTTAACTTCAAGCTACCCAAGCCTTTACAACAACTATTGATCTCCGATATCCTGATCCGTTTTTGCGAACAGATTCCCTATGCCTTTGTGGTTATCTGGGTGGTGGAAAATAATGGTATCGGAGCGGCAAAATTTGGCGCGCTAACCGCTATCGAGATGGTTACCGCCATGCTGATTTACATCCCGGTGGCATATCTGGCAGATAAAGGTACCAAGAAACCTTATATCGCCATTACTTTTGTTAATTTTACGCTGTTTCCCCTGTTGCTACTGATCAGCCGGAGCTTTCCGATGCTGATTCTGGCGTTTATCCTGCGTGGGCTGAAGGAGTTTGGTGAACCCACCCGTAAAGCCATGATTCTGGACTTGGCACCCCAGGAAAGCAAGGCTTTAAGCTTTGGCACGTATTACTTTGTGCGGGATGTGATTGTCTCCGTGGCAGCGTTTGGAGGAGCATTTCTGTGGCAAAGCTCGCCCCAACTGAATTTTCTGGTTGCTGCAGGATTTGGCGCTTTGGGAACGGTATTTTTCATTTTTAGAGTGAAGGGCTGAAAAACCGCAATTCAGACATGTTAAAAAGAATAATAGTCACACGGATTACGGCTCTTGCAAAAATTGGAGATTGCCTGATAACGATTTGCTTGACACCTGACACAGGGGTGCGTATTATGGGGCAAAACATGAAGGAGACCACCATGAAAAAACTATACTTTGTAGGACTATTAGCCGTTTTAGCCTTTAGTCTGCTTGCTCAGACCCCCAAAGACGAAGCCATTCAAAGCTTGGATAATGCCAAGCTTTTTATGCAGCAGGATAACCTGGCTAAAGCACAGGATGAGATTAATTATGCCTCCGGTAAGATAAGTGAAATCCTTTCAGAAGTTCTGGTCAAATATCTTCCCGATGCTCCTGCAGGTTTCACAGTGGAAGATAAAAGTGCTCAGGGCATGGGACAGATGGGTGGTTTGTTGGGAAGTGCCAATGCCGTGGCAGCAACCGGAAAATACAATAAAGAAAACAGCGATGGCAGCACTTCCAGCATCAGCCTAACCATTACAATTGGTGGTCTGATGGGAAAAACGGCAGGACTGGCTGCTATGGGACAAATGTTTGCCGGATACGGCTCTGGAACCAACACAAAAACAATCAGAGTAGGTGGTTACACCGCAACTCAGGATTTCTCTGCGGGAGACAGCAGTTCCAGCTTAACCGTGCAGGTTGGCGATAAAGTAAGCATCCTGGTGGAAGGTGATTCGCTCTCCAGTCCAGACATCATGAAAGCTCTGGTGGAAAAAATCGATTTAGCCAAACTGGAAAAGGCATTCTAAAGCGATAAATCTAACCATAAAGAACTCTGATAAGCTAATCTGCCACCGCTAAAAGCGGAATAGGCACAATATTTTCTCTGTTTCGGTATAAAAATTGTTTAACTGATGACAAAGGAATAGTAATTACATTGGAGAAACAGAGAATGAAACTCTCACCCATTTCACGTATCATATTGCTTCTCAGCACGATGCTGCTATGCAGTATTGCCCTGTCAGCGCACAAAGTGCTACCCGGAGACCTTGAATATACAGGCATAAGGTTTACGGAAACAAATCCTCCCGTAGCTCCGGTGCGTCCGGTAGCAGAATTTGAACCTGCTTCTCAGGTGCTGATTCGTTACCCTCTGGGTATTCCGGTATCGTTGGTAACCCAATTTTCCAATACAACCCAGGTGGTCTGTGTTGTCAGTAGCAGCCAGCAAAGTGCTGCTAATAGTGCTTTTAGCAATGCCGGAGCCAATATGGCCAACATATCGTACCTGAATGCAGCTACTGATTCATATTGGACAAGGGATTTCGGCCCCTGGTTTATGTGTGATGGTAATGGCGAATTTGGTGTGGTGGACTATGTGTATAACCGTCCCCGCCCTAATGATAACTTGATTCCGCAAATATTTGCCCAACAGCAGAACTGGAACTATTTCGGGATGAATTTAACTCAAACCGGCGGCAACTATATGTCCGATGGGATTAACACTGCCGCTCAGACAACAATTGCCTATACGGAAAATGGGAATAACCAGACTAACGTAAATACTAAGATGCAAAGCTATCTTGGAATCACAAACTACCATGTGATGCAAGACCCCAACAATACCTATATTGATCATATCGATTGCTGGGGTAAATTTCTGGCTCCGGATAAAGTGTTGATTCGCAGCGTGCCTACCAGCCATGCGCAATACAGTGCCATAGAAGCAACTGCCAATTATTTTGCCAGTTTAAACTGCGCCTGGGGCTATCCATACCGGGTTTACCGAGTTAACACACCATCCAACCAACCCTATACCAATTCTGTGATCCTCAATAAAAAAGTCTTTGTGCCCATCATGGGTGGCAGCTATGATGCAGCCGCTTTGCAGGTGTATCGCGATGCGATGCCGGGCTATGAAGTAATCGGCGTTATCAATAATACCTCTACGCCTTGGGAATCTACAGATGCCCTGCACTGCAGAGCACACGAAATTCCTGATAAAAGCATGCTACATATTGCGCACACTCCCTGGCATGGCGTTCTACCCTTGAATAGCGATATTACGATTAACACTAATATTACAGCTAACAGTGGACAGCCCATATATAGCGATTCTACTTTTGTGTGTTACAAGGTGAATTCGGGTGCCTGGCAACGCAGCTATCTGCAAAGTAGTACCCGCAATCTGTACAACACAGCTTTATCCGGTTTTGCCATGGGCGATACGATTCGCTATTTCATCCATGCAGCAGATCAATCGGGGCATAGCTATGACCATCCCGTGTTTGCTGCTCTTGATCCGCATATCTTTGTGATGCAAGGTGATGTGCAAGGACCGGTGCTTAGCCATATGCCTATTACCAATATCGGCAATCAAGCCGATCCCATCAGCATTGTGTTGAATGCAAGCGACGATTCTGGCATCAGCCAGGTGCTATTCCGCTATAAAACTGATGATTCACAGGTTTACAGTTTCCCCATGGATGAACTTTCAGAAGGCTCCTATGTGTTCCAATATTATCCGGAGTTTGTGAGCGGTGACAGCTATTTCTATTACAGCTTTGTCGCCTTCGATGCTACTAACCCACCCAATATGAGTGTCTTGCCAGAAACGGGATCATGGTATCAAGTTCCGGTGAATCCCGTAGCGAATAGTGATTTAAATATTCCTGCCATCTGCGAAGGGATCAAAAGCGTGTATCCAATCCCTTCCGTCCTGGTAGGGATTCTGGCTTAAGCGTTAGCTATTATGCGGATAAATCTGCACGCGTGACGTGGAAAATATTCAACATCCGCGGGCAAAAAATCTTCCAACAAGATGGCATTTCGCAAGCTAAAAGCTTGCAGGAACTGCATTGGAATGGTAGAGATGAGCGTGGAAATCTATCCACAAGCGGTATCTACATTCAAGAAATTTCAATCGGCCTAAATAGCTTTAAAAGCAAGCTAATACTTAGTAAATAGGGTGTAAGTGAAAATAATCCACAAAGAAAGTGAGGAGCTTGTGCATTTTTTGCTTGACACAAAAAGCGATCTCATTATTCATGGAATCAGCCTACAGACCCTACATAGAATGCCCTCCGAGCAGTGGGGATGCCGCCCGGCATTCCCCACTGTATTTTTTTGCCCATAATAAAAGGAGTTAGTGATGAAAAGCAGTTGGATTGTACTTGTTTTCCTGAGCCTGATAATAGCCTTACAGGCCACTCCCCGTTTTGTAGCCCGCATTGATAATCCCACCCCTCAAACTTTAATCCGGTTTCAAAATCAGGCTTACGATGTTTGTGCATATCATCCGGGACAATATCTTGATCTATTGCTAACCGATACGCTGTATCAGGAGCTAAAATCCGAGTTTCCTTCGTTGCATATTACTCAAACTGAGGCACAGGTGAAATCCAACCTTCGTGCTGCCGAAAAGGACATCCCCGGTTATCGTAGCTATCAGGAAATGGTGGATGAACTGATGCTGCTCCAGGCGCAACACCCCTCCCTGATTCAGGTTTCCTCCATTGGTACTGGCTGGGGAGCCGTTTACAATGCGCAAAATATCGCCGCTTACCAAAATTTCGGTCACCAATTATGGGCAGTGAAACTCTCGGACAATGTTAACATCCATGAAGATGAACCTGCTTTTTACTTTGTGGGAGAACACCATGCCCGCGAACCCATTAGCCTGGAAACAGTGATGGGCATTCTGAATCATCTGCTGGAAGGCTATGGTACAGACTCCATTCGCACCGAGATGATAGATAGCTCCGAAATCTGGTTTGTGCCGCTGCTAAACCCCGATGGCCACAAAATTGTGATCGACCAGACAGATGTGTGGTGGCGAAAGAACCTGCATGATAATAACAATAATCATACTATAGAAACAGGCAGTGGTGGCGAAGGCGCAGATGGCATAGACCTGAATCGTAACTATGGCTATAAATGGGGCTACTTAAGCGCTTCGGATAATCCCTCAGATATCACTTATCATGGCACAGAAGCCTTTTCGGAGCTGGAAACGCAAGCCTTTAAAACCTTGCTGGATGAACACAAATTTATTGCAGGTATCAGTTATCACACTTATGGACAATATGTGCTGTATCCCTTTGGCTATATGTATGATATCATTTCTCCTGATCAGCAGGAACTGCAAGACTTGGCAAATAATATGGCCACAGCGATAACTGCAGCAGGCGGCTCAACCTACACTCCCATGCACTCTTATGAATTGTATCCAGTCAGCGGTAATTTGGATGACTGGGCTTATGGCACCTATGGCACTTTTGCCTACACCATCGAAATGGCAACTCAGTTTATTCCTCCTGCAACGCAGGTTCCCACGATCGTACAAAGCAATATCCCCGCAGCCATGGCTTTACTATCACGCAAGAACACTAAAACGCTGAAAGGGCATGTAACCAATGCTTATACAGGTAAACCACTAACTGCCATGGTATTCGTGCAGGGGATTGACGATAGTATCCTAAAAACCAACCAAAGCTGGACGGATGGCGAATTTGGCAGTTTCTACCGCTTTTTACCAGTTGGTTTGCATCAGGTTAGCTTCATTTGCCCCGGTTATCAAAGCGAAGTTATGACCGTGCAAATAAGTGACGATAGTGCCACAGAGCTGGATGTAGCTTTGATACCTGTGGAACCGATAGATTTACTGATAAACATCTACGGAGCTAATGCGTATCCCTTGCAGGAAGTGACGCTTAGCTTCCCAGATCTGGATGGTGCAGATTATGTTTCCACTAGCTCTGGTCAGATTGTGATTCCTACTTTTTACCCTGGTATTTACCGCTACAGCCTAAACTATGCTGATGGCGAACAGCTAACGCGCATGGAAAATATCCAGGGGCCTGTGCTATATATCACTCTTAGTAGCAGTACGCAAGTGCAAGAAGATTTTGAAACGGATTTAAGCGCTTGGCAAACAAGCGGAAGCTGGGGACGCACAAGCAGCCAGCAGCATAGCGGTGCGTATAGCTTAACCGACAGCCCCACCGGTAATTACACAAACAACGTGAATAGCATAGCCAAACTTATACAGCCGATAAATCTGCAGGGAGTCCTGAATGCAAACGTGCAGTTTTATGCCAAAACTGATATCTCCCTGGATGGTGATTACTGCGAATTGGCATATTCCTTAACCGGCTCTAATTGGTGCTACTTGGCACATTTCAATGGAGTAACTGATTGGCAGCTTTATACTTTTAGCCTCAATCAATTCATTGGGCAGCAGGTGTATCTCCGCTTTAAGATGAGTGGAAATGGATGGGGACCAGCCGATGGCATCTATATTGATGATTTTAAAGTGTTTACTACTTCAAATGCCACTCCAGTTGAGGATGCACTACTTCCGGCTGCAGGTTTCACCCTTAGCAGCTATCCCAATCCCTTTAGCCAGAGCTTAAACCTGGCTGTGCATAACCAAAGCAAAAATGCCCTGCCCCTTTCCCTGCGGGTTTACAACCTTAAAGGGCAATTGGTTAAGGAACTATACAACGCACCCATGGCTCAGGATAAGCAAGTTATCAGTTGGGATGGGCGTGATGCTTCGGCAAATATTTGTGCCAATGGCATATACCTTGTTCGCTTGTCGCAACAAGGCCGTACCTTGCAAACCGACAAAGCTGTGTTGTTGAAATAAGCAAAGGGGATTTTTGACTTGGAAGATATCCGGATAGAGAACATAAGCAAGGATTTTGACGGCTTTATCGCCGTTGACGACGTGTCGCTTTCCATCAAAGCAGGGGAATTATTCTCGTTTTTGGGTCCAAGTGGTTGCGGTAAAACCACTTTGTTGCGCATGATTGCTGGTTTCGAGATCCCCAGTAGCGGCAAAATTCTGCTTAACGACACCGATATTAGCGAGCTTCCACCCTATAAACGCCCGGTAAACACCATCTTCCAGTACTATTCGCTGTTTCCGCATATGACTGTGTTTGATAACGTTGCCTTTGGACTGCGTATCCGTAAAACCCCAAAAGCAGAGATCAAAGAACGGGTGCAGGAAATGCTGTCGCTGGTTA
>JAVEUB010000101.1:0-9055 GCA_034005785.1 Cloacimonas sp. (SeqCode)
TTTGAGGGATGAGGGGGGGTAAACCAGCCTTTAGTTGCAGATTTTCTTTATCGAAAATCTGGTTTCAATCCTTGATTTGAGGGATGAGGGGGGGTAAACCCCGTGGGGGTGTTCTTTATTCCCTTAATCGGCTGTGTTTCAATCCTTGATTTGAGGGATGAGGGGGGGTAAACTTAAGGCGGCAGATCAAGCATACATTAATGACTTAGTTTCAATCCTTGATTTGAGGGATGAGGGGGGGTAAACCATAGTGTCGGAATTGCCGAACCGATCGAAAGGCATGTTTCAATCCTTGATTTGAGGGATGAGGGGGGGTAAACTGCGCCTTCAAAGCTGATGATGGTGCCTACTGCGGAGTTTCAATCCTTGATTTGAGGGATGAGGGGGGGTAAACCCACATATTTGCTTAAGTGCCTCACAAATCGGTATGTTAGTCTGATAAGCCAGAGTACGATACACTTGAACAAGCAGCAAAAATTCTGCAAAAACAAGCAGTATTCCGGGCCTCAGACTCGGCACAAACACGCTATGGGCTTGTAAAAGAACAATATTTTGAACATTACAAGCATAAATTCCCTTTAGGCAACGCATAAATTGCGGTAGGTACAATCCTCACATTTACGCTTTGTGGTAGTTGCTTTGGGGTATTCTGCCATGTTCACGATCTTATAAACCTCGTCAAGGATTATTTTAGCTTTTTTTTCCAGAGCAGCGGTTATAGGAATCTCTTCGAGGTGGTTCTTAGTGCGGGTATATACGATGAACGCTTTATTAACGGGACAATTGAAGTTCTCTTTAATCAGCATTGCATACAGTACTTGCTGGAATTTTAAGGTTTTGTAAATCTTGTTTTCCCAAAAGGCATATTTATAATCCAGGGGTGCAGCGCTACCATCGGACAGGAAGAGCACTTCATCCATGCGGCCAACCAGTTTCAGGGTTGGGGAGGATAGATAAACGTCTATAAGCTTATCCACAGCTCCGGCGGTTTTACGCAGATAGTCCTTATTTTGCACCATTTTAAGCTGATGGATGTTCCGGCCTTTATTTACCAGGCTGCGGCGGTGTTCATGCTGCCCGATTTTTAGCACATTCATGTAATACACAAAGCGCGGGCAATAAAGGTACTCCATAACTTCAGAAGGGGTGATAAACTGGAAATCCATCAGATTATCAACGCCTTTATTTCGTCTGTTATCAGTGCGGGATCGAAAGCCTGGCCAAGCAACTCGCAGCTTTTAAAATCTTCGCTGCACATGGGGAAGATATACACTCTATCCACTTCGGTGTTAATCAGCTCTTCAATCTGGCATTTTAGTTCTTTGCGTTTGGTTTTGTTCATATCGCCCAGGAATACTGAATATTGCACACGGTAGATTCCTGCTTTCTGGCAGCATTTGGCAACTTTGGTGCGCGCTTTGTCCTTCACGATGTCGTACATTACCCAGGTTAGCATGTCGTTTTCTCCAGTGCTCGATAAGCTATTGTCGTTCCCACGGAGGCGGGAATCCAGCCCAGATGACTCCCGTTAGGGATGAAACTATTAACATATTGCAATTTATACATATATCTACGGTTCTTACAGAACTTATAATGGGCTGGATACCCGCCTCCGCGGGTATGACAAAACGTTTTCGCACAAACTCCTCCGCGGGTATGACAAAACGTTTTCGCACAAGCTCCTCCGCAGGAATGACAGAGGATTTTCGCACAAGCTCCTCCGCAAGAATGACAGAGGGTTTTGAATTTTTAGCACAGATTCCTCCGCAGGGATGACGCGAGTAGTTTCTTCGGTGGCTTCGGTGTTCTCGGTGGTAAATACAAGAGGAACAGGGCTAAGCATCTAATCCTCTCCATCCTCGGCAGTATTATTGGTAAGGAAATTGCCGAGCTTTACATTTTGGGAGCTTTCCAGATAGGAATCGCGTTTGTTGATCAGGAAATTGGCGAAGGCATGGGCATCGGTTTGGATCATGTCTATGCGTTTGCGGTTTTTATTGTGATAGCGGATGATGGAATCGAAATGCTCAAGCAACAGCGGAGCAAGGAACTTCTTCCCGGCGGTGCTGAGGACAAGACCTTTATGCACCGGTTCTGTGAAATCAGAAGTAAATTTGTGGCGGGAAAAGATGTAGAATACGGGTTCATCCACAAGGTGACGATAAGGCTCGATAAAATCGAAAACAAAGGATTTCTTATTGTAGTTATCGCTATGCAGCAAGCCCAGATAGGGATCCATACCAGCGATGATGAGGGCACGCTCCACTCTGGAATACAGAATGCCATAGCCGTAATTCAGCATGGCATTGAAGGCATCTTTGGCGGGACGCGAACTGCGGCCTTCAAAGCGGAATTGCTCGGGAATAAGCTCATTAAGAATGCCAAAGTAGTTTTTGGAAGCCCCACCTTCCCAACCCATAAAAGTATTGGCCAGACTATCCAAATTGCCATTTGCTTGGATTATATTATTAGCCGCCTCACGTATGCGCTCCAAGCGGCTTACATAAACCGCTTTGTCACATTCACGCTTAGAGATAAGCCGCTGCAAAAGGCGGTATTGATGCATGATCTTTAGGGCAATGCGCTCTTTAATGAACAGCAAACCGGTGTCATCATTCAGCATTTCCAGTTGCCTGCGTCTGATAAGCACGGTGCTGCCAATCTTAGGGAACCAAACCCGCCCGTATGGATCACCATACTTATCCAGAAACACGATATCGATGTTGTAATCCATAGCAAGTTGGATGGCATCAGAGGTGATGGTGGCAGCATTGGAGATAAGGATGGAAGAAATCTTCTCCGGCGAAAGCTTTACATTCTTGTCCTCGATCCTAATCTCGAACATATCATCTTTCTTGCGGATAAAACTGCCGTAGGTGTTGAGGTGGAGTTCCATAACTTAGAATATATAGTCGGTAATAGAAGGTTCCCGCTTAAACCCAGTCTCCAGATCATAATACATGCTTAGAGAATCCTTATCTATTACAAAAATCTGATCCTCCGTTTGTAGGAGCTTGGAGGGAACATTGATCATGTAAGGGCTCATTTTTCGGATCAAGTTTTTCTTGAAAATACGCTCTTGAAAAACGTCATCGAATTCTTTTTCATCAATACTCTGGAATTCTAACAATAGTTTAGTAGCATCATAATCACATTCAACAAAAACAGTTTTTGTGGGTAATTCATCGAATAGGTGGAATGCATCAGGATATGCTTTCTGGTTATCAGATAATGCAGAGCAGAGGTTCAACCCCCTCAGGTTGTTAATAATTTCCCTTGATACATCCAGAGAACTAAGCTCCTTTAGGCTGCAATAGTAAGCATTGCTTAAATCGTAAATATCTGATTCGGATATCTTTGTCGGCATTTTGCTCAAAGCTGATAAAGTGCTTTGCACAAGAGTTTCATCATAAACATATCTCCAGTAGGGATGGGAATTTTTATGAAGTTGGAAGAGAATAACTAAGCCCATGACCTTAGAAGCGTTTCGATTGCATCTGCCAGAAGCTTGGATAAGCGAATCCAGGGGGGCTAAATCCCTATAGACTACATCAACATCTATATCTACACCGGCTTCAACAACTTGTGTTGATACAATAATCATCCCCTCCTGAGGGCTGTTTCTAATTTGATTGATTCTCTGCAGTCTGTGCTTAGGGATTACGTTTGAGGACAGATACTCAAGTTTAACTCCTGGTAGCATTTCTAACAGGAGCTTAAAGAGTTCCAGGGAACTTTTAATGGTATTCAGAATCACTAAACGGTTTTGCTTATCGTTTTTGTTGTAATCGTTATAAATTATCTTGGCGAGTTCTTCAATTTCAAGGGGGATATTAAGTTGGAATTGATCGATGATAATACGGTTTAGCGATCTAAACCACTTTACCTTTTCACTGGCGAGCTCTTTAGCAAAATCTGTATCAGGATCATAAATCAGGGGGAGTGTGGCTGTAACCAAAATAATATAAGTGCGGAGTTGCCCGGCCAGAACATTAAACAAGTAACTAAGCAAAGACCAATACTTGTGAGGGATATTTTGAATTTCGTCGAAGATAATAACTGCATTAGCCAGCCTGTGAAAACGCTTTAGATTATGATTTTTAATAGACAAGCATGACGCTAACAATTGCACAAAAGTTGTTATGATCAATTCACTTTCCCAAGTTTCTACAAGGTATTCTGATTCATTAGCGTTGTATTCAGATTGTAAAGTGCTGTAAACAAATTCCGCCAGATGGTGATGAGCCAAGATAAAATCTGAACTGTTTTCTATGCCATTGTAAGCAAGGATATTCTCAAACACTTTTTGGTTTTGATCGATTATTGACGTAAAGGGAAGGCAATAGATAATCCTTTGAATTGATTTGTTTTGTGCTTTTAGCTCTTGCGCGGCACGAAGTGAACTAAGTGTTTTTCCGGTACCAGTTGGCATGTTAATCGAATATAGCATTTTATAGGGATCAACGTTGGAAGCAAGAAGCACAAATGCTTTGTTGCGGATATCAATAACTGGCGAAATGCTGGTTTGTAAGCTTGTTACATATTTTTCAACATAGCAAGAACGCCATTTAGGCCTATCATTTACTATATTTGCAGCAGAAAATATGGCAGAATACTTATCCGCCCAAATCAGTAGTGAGTAAATATAGTTTAGCTGTACCCAAGAATCAGAGCTAATACTTCTGATCACCTTACGATATTGGGTTGATAGAGGGTGGACAGCCAACTGAGACATAATTTCAATGAACTTATCGTGCGAAAGATGATGATCTATTCCAATAACCTTTAGTATTTGATTCAACTCAATATAATCCATGGCTTGGCTAATGCTGATCAACTCACCTGTTGTAAGTTGAGGCGCAAGGATTTCCTTGAAGTTAGCTAAGTCCCCGTGATGTGAAACCACGCAAGCATAAGCCATAAGTGAAGAGAGGGTGTCCATATCCAGTTCGTTTTTACATATCCAATATGCCCAAATAGCCGACAACTCACTGTGCCGGCATAAATTATTGCGGTTCTGGTGGTTTATCAGGTAATCCTGAAAATATCTTGAACCTTTGCCAAGATCGTGAAAGCAAAGAACCACCCTAAGCAAGTTTGTAAACTCGGGATAAATGTTGTTTTCGATAAACCGATTATATCCCGTAGTAAGAACTTGCTCAAGATGATCTTTCAAGAGCAAATCAGGATGTGAATACAGTTTAAAAACCATGTATTATGTCGCCAATACACTCAACCTGAAAAGCAGTATCGTTCAATACTGCTTTAATAGTTGCAGCGTTTTGTTCGAATAATACTTCCTCATACTTAATCACCTCTCTATCGTTTTTCATTATGGCCGGAATGGTTACTTTCTGAAGATTAACTGAACCACTGAAATCGATTTTCTCGATAGATGCAAAAGGAATAATCGTATGAACTTCTATTTCGCAATTGGGGTCGATATCTGTAAGCTTGTATTCGCCCAAGAATTCGTAACCTGCCAAGCATCCGCTAATACCTAAGCTAATGGTGTACACACATTGATGGCTGAGAAGTAAACCTTTAAGTTTCTGATAAAGCTCGATATCACTATGTGCAAAATAGATGCGATAGCGAACATCCTTCAAGAATTCCACATTTGTAGGCTTATGCTCGCTAAAGTCATAAAATTGCTTTAATGAACTGCCAGTTTTTAAGTAGTTATGAGCAATTTTGGTCTTTTTTACAGGGTTCATTACACGCAAAGCCATAAACGAGTTATCGTCGTTGAATGATTCAGGATTATTGGCTTTGTCGATCCCGAGAATTGCCCCAATTATTCCGCTGAGAGCAGTTCTGGAGGGAATGGAAAAGCTGAGCGGAGACATATTGGTAAAGAACTTCCTGAATTGAGCATAGTCACCATATAGCTCGAAGCATAAGACTATATTGGGCTTCATAAGCACTCCTTAGTTACCACAATTATTGATATTTAATGTCTTTGTTTTACCAACCAGCCAATACCAGATTGGGGTCTTTTTGCATGAAAATCACTGGTTTTTTATCCGCTCTGGCTTCTATTACTGCTTTGATGGCAGACATATCAAGGGTGAAATCTTTAATTGATCTGATTTGTTGATCCGGCACAGAAGCATTTAGCTTTATATAGCGATCTAACTCTCCAATAAAGAAGTTGCTGTCCTGATGCTCAAGCATCAGCAAGAGCCTTGGGTTGTGCTCCATCTTGGAACGGGTAATCAGTTGCTTAGTACCATTCCACAATGCGTCTTTAAGTTCTTCAATATCAGCTTTCATTAGATGTGTTTGCTTGGCTGCATTCTCATTAATAATGCCATAAAAAGCAATCATGGAGTAAGGCAGGATATACTCTTCCCTGAAAGTTTGTTGTTTAGCACCTGGTTTTGCAGCAAAAGCACCCGTTCCCTTGATGTATTGCATAGTAACCTTGTGCAAAGAATGTCCCATTTTGAATTGAACTGGGCCGGTAAATGTAATTGAAGATTTTTCAAGGGGGATTACTCCTCCAAAAAGCCTGATATCTATGCAAGCATTTAAGATCAGATTGAGATCACTCTTATAGTTATTGCCGCGGTTTTTCCCGTCATTCAAGCCTTTCTCGGGATTATTATCCACAAATGTTTGGCGCACAAAGATGTCCTTTACTCCATCAACATTATAGCCTTTGTAATTGAACAGATAATCTCGCACTGTTCTTTTTAAACGGACGTCTGTAACAATATTGATCCCAGTTTCTTCATCGATGCGGGGCTTATTCTCGTCTGACGGATCACCATTGGGATTGGCATTTTGCACGTCATAGAGAAACAGAATTTCAGTTCTTTTAATTTCGGACATGATTCCTCCTATTTGTCTTCGTCGTCGTTTTTATTATAGGTTTTGAACTCTTTGTTCAGCGTTAAGCCCAAGGCAAAAATAAAACTGATACTATCATTAGAAAGCTCACACAGCCCACCTTTAATGATCAGTTTGGCAATGTCTTGTTCTAACTCTAAGTAGTAATGGTTTTTGTTATACTGTTCAAGTTTCTCAATAATCTCTTTGTAGAGCTTCTGAACAAGTAATGGGTCAAGCTTAAGACTGTTCAATCTCTTTCTAAAGGGAGTTGAATTCCTCTCTCGGTACTGGATGTTGAGCAGGTTCTGGCACAGTACTCCGATCATGAATACAGCTTGTTTAGCAGGTGTATCAAAGAACTCACTGTGCTCGGTAAAAAAGACTGCAAATTTGGGGTTCATTTTTTCCTCCTTGAAATGATTTTGCGGTTTTGGGATTATACTAAGATATGCCATGAACTTGATGGCAAGAAAGGACTTCCTAACTGTCATTTCATAATACTCTTCTCTACTGAATCTACGCTGTATGATACTCACCATACTTTGTAACAGATATGAATAAGAAACTTGTTTTTGAAGAAATATGCAGCGGACTACCTCTAAAAATGTTTTGGAATAATCACCGTAGATTTTGTCATTTAAGGGCAGAAACTCTCGCAGGGTGTCGAACTTGAATTCAAGATTGGCTATTGAATCTTTTACTATACCTGGTAAGTCGTGAAAAATTGCATGCTTCTCTGCCAACTCCTTGGCTGCAAATACCAATTTGAACTGCTCTGGAAAGATGTTTTCGATAGTCATTTGAATCTTGAATTCAGAATTGTTTTTAGCATAAAATAGCATCGTATATGAGGCATAGTTCTCTGTCTCGGATAGCATGTCGAAAACTTCTCTTGTTTCTTGGCTTAGCAGTTTCCTTTTATTGCTCAGAGTTAATCCTCCGATTCTGGTCTTTGAATTTAACACATGAATGGAATCATGCTCGTATTGGTAAACCATGATATCCAAAATCGCATTGATTGCCTCAACATTAGCTTGTGGAGATAAAACTTCTGGAATTAGGAAGTAATCAAAACCGCAAAACTTAAAATTGAAGAATTTATTAATTACCGGCTTCATTTGTTCCAGCTTTGAAGCGCAATCAGCACAAACCGGATAGTTTAAATGTGCAAGACTTTTGTTAAAGCCACCAGCTATCGGTGCAAACTCTGTTTTAGTAGCATAAAAATTGTATATTGAAACATAGCCCCAAATCTCTGGTTGTACGCTTAAACACATAGAACACATTTGATTTTTGCCGACGATATTTTTTCCCCCCAGAGTATAGAAGTTTTCATAAAACTCTTTGGAGACGTAATCTTTGATCGGGGCGAAGTATGGCGATTTCCCAATGCAAAGTCCGTTTATGCTTATGGTTAACAAAAACAAGGATTTTGCTTTGGGTTGAATGTACTTAGCGAGTTGTGCGAAAATAGATTCTGGATTATTGATGAAAAAGTCCAGTAATGGTTTTAGCTCTTTGTTCAGCTGCACGTTTTTCTTAAGAATTCTAATGATTTTACCGTAATCTTTGGAATCTTTTGAATACTCTTGACTAAGCCTTAGCCCTGAATCAGTAACATACAAAGTAGGGAAAGGAGAAACAGACATCCCAGATGCACCCCGATAGAAATAATCGCTAACATTTTTATGCGAGTCGTAATCTGAAAGCACAGAATCTACCTTTTGAATATTGTCTCCTTCAAGAGAGAAACAAAGAATAATCAATTTCAAATCTTGATTTTTAGGAGATACGTCTAATCCATATTGATTAGTGAGTTCTGCAATTAAATCTGATGGAATATGATCATAGAGAGCTAACATCTTGTTAATCATTCTATCTCCTTCGCTTTTCCTACCACACCAAAGCCGCGGGAGCATTGTTTGCCCAGACCCAGGTATTCGGGGATGAGGAAATTGGTGGTGAAATTGCCTTTGAAGCATTGCATGCGCTGGTTGTGAAAGTTCACTTCCAGAGGGGTAAACCAGCCATCCACCTGTATTTGCTCGGTATCAGGGATCCAGTAGTTAAAGCCTTTGGATAGCGTTTTCAGGTTGTTTTTCAGGATAATTCGCAGGCGTTGTTTTTGTGCGATGGGGTTCAGGCTTTGGTATTCGCGGTGGTTTTCCTGATTCAGTGCCATCCAGGGTGACTGGAAGGTATAATTGTGGAACTCATC
>JAVEUB010000102.1:0-8973 GCA_034005785.1 Cloacimonas sp. (SeqCode)
CGCTCTTCCGATCTGTTACGATAATCAAGTTGGCATCCAACTGGAAGTGTTCGATGCCCAAATTATGCTGCAAGCAATAAAACTGCAATACTATCAAGGTATTTACGAGATCATCTCGGCAGACCGCAATTTCAAGAAATCAATCGGAATAATTCAATAGTGGAGAATATAATGAAGAGAAGCATACTATTAGTCCTGGTTATCCTGCTCAGCATGCTGTTTGCTTGCAGTAAGAAGAAGGATAACGCCAAAAACATGGAACAAATCCAAAGTGAAGAAGGTATTCCTGTTCGCGTAAGCACAATTGAACCGAGTACTTATAAACAGGTACTGAATTATAATGCTAACTTAACGGGTAGTGAAGAATCCACAGCTCAGGCTATGGTATCAGATATAATCACTAAGATCAATGGAAAAGTTGGTGATAAAGTTACTAAAGGCCAGATAATCGTCAGGTTTCCCACCAATACTCCAGCAGCTCAATGGGAACAGGCATCCAGTGCATTTAACAGCATCAAGACAGTTTATGAGCGCATGCAGCGACTCTTTGCCCAGGGTGCGATAAGCCAGCAGGATTTGGATAATGTGGAGACGCAATACAAGGTAAGCAAGGCTAATCTGGCGTCCAGTGAGCAGATGATAAATGTTCGTGCTCCTATTAGTGGTGTTATTACAGCCCTGATGGTGAACCCCAGTGAGAAGGTGTTTCCTGGAGCAGATTTATTCACCGTAGCTTCTACTTCAGGCTATAAAGCTGTGCTCATGGTGCCGGAATCGGAGATTAACCTGCTGAAAAAAGGAGCCAAAGCTACTGCAACCTGGCAGGATGTAACCATCAATGGACGCATTAGCCAAATAGCCCTGGCTATGGATATGAACACCAGAGCGTTTAGGGTGGAAGTGCAGTTTCCTGGCTTGAACCGTAATTTGAATTATGGCGTTACAGCCGAGATTGCCATAGAAGTGATGTCCAAACCCAATGTTATCGTAATCCCCAGAGAGACCATTTTCTTTGAGAATGGGAATAAATTCGTATGGCGCAACATGGCTAACAAGGCTGTGAAAACCCAGATTACCACCGGACTTGATAATTCCCTAACCTTTGAAGTGATATCTGGCTTATCACTTGGTGATGTTGTTATCACCGAAGGGATAAATATGTTAACCGAGAATGCCAAACTCCGCGTAATTGAGTAAGGGGATAAGATGTTTCTATCCAAACTCTCAATAGAACGGCCTGTAATGGTAACCATGGGTATTCTGGTATTTGTGGTGTTCGGAATAATGGGCTACATTGGCATGCCGTTAAATCTGATGCCTGATGTGAAACTGCCGTTTATTTCTATCCAAACCGTGTATCCAGGGGCTGGACCACGCGAAATTGAAACCCAGATTACTAAGAAGATAGAAGATGCTGTCTCTACAGTTAGCCAGATAGATTATATGCAATCATACTCTATGGATAGTGCTTCCATCGTGGTTATCGCTTTCAAGCTGGGGAAAAATGTGGATATCGCCAATCAGGAAGTAAAAGATAAAGTGGATGCCATCCTGCGCGAATTCCCCACCAACTCAGAAAAGCCAGTTGTGCAGAAGTTCGATTTTAGCTCTTCTCCCTTTATGGATCTTGTTCTTTCGGGCAATATGGATAGTAAACAGATGTATGATTTGGCGGAGAACAAGCTGAGAGATCAGATTTCACAAATCCCTGGTGTGGCTCAAGTTAGCCTTACCGGAGGGAGCAAACGCCAGATTGATGTACGTTTTTCAGATCGGGTAGTATATGAAAACCAGCTTTCGCTGGCGCAACTTACTCAAATCATGGCCGCACAAAACATGGATATGCCAGCTGGTAATTTTACCCGTGGCTCACAAGATTATTCGGTGCGCCTAAAAGGTGAGTACCAAAACTTAGAAGAGATCATGAATGCCGATGTTCCCACTAAGTTTGGCGTTAAAAAACTGCGTCAATTAGCTACGATCACCGATTCAAGTAAGGAAGTCCGTACCCGAGCGGTATTTTTTAATGTAGCTACGCAACAAGCCCAGAATGATATTATCAGGTTATCCATCACCAAAAGCGCTGATGGAAACGTGGTTAACATCGCCAAGGATGTGCAAAAACGCTTGCCTAAGCTGCAAAAAGAATTGCCCAAGGGAGTAACCCTCGAAGTTATACGTGATGATAGTGAATTTATCAAAGCTACTGTGGACGACACCTTGGGCAACATCTGGATGGGTATCTTACTTACCGGATTAGTTCTATTCCTATTCTTGCATGACCTTCGTTCCACAATAATTGTAGCTCTCTCGATGCCGATCTCCATTATTTCTACCTTCGTTTTCCTAAAGATGGCTGGGTTCACATTGAATGTTATGACTTTGATGGGGCTATCCACCTCAGTTGGGATATTGGTCTCAAATTCTGTGGTGGTGCTGGAGAATATTTTCCGGCATAAAGATATGGGAAATTCTCGCCGTGATGCAGCCCAAATTGGAACTGCGGAAATCACTGTTGCGGTTATGGCTTCTACGCTTACCAACATAGTAGTTTTTCTGCCCATTGCCTCAATGAGTTCCATGATTGGTCAGTTCTTTAAAGAATTTGCCCTAACGGTTACTTTTTCCACCATCTTTTCGCTTATCACAGCCTTTACTGTTACACCCATGCTTGCTTCTATGATTATCCCCGAAACCAAGCACGTAAACCGCTTTGGCCTGAAGTTTGATGCCATCTTTGCCAAGTTTGAAAAAGGCTATGCACGCTTTTTGGCATTTGTACTTGCCTCCCGTAAACGTAGTATCTCCATAATTGCGATAACGGTATTGGCTATGTTTGGTTGCTTTGGCTTGTTCCCTTTTGTGGGTATGGAGCTGTTTCCAACTATGGACCAAGGCCAAATTACGATCAGCGTGGAATTACCTCAAGGTTTCAATCTGGAACAGACCGCAAAGGTATTGTCAGAAATTCAACAACGCGCCAGTAAACACAAGGAAATCAAACATATTGTTACGAACCTTGGCACTCAGGGGATGATAGACACTGGCACTAATCTTGCTTCTGCAGATGTGAAACTGGTTGATCTGAAACTGCGAAAGCTCAGTTCTGCTCAGGTTGCCAATCTCCTAACCCATGATCTTGCTAATATTCCTAATGCCAGAATTAAGGTTAGCGCTTCGGCCTCAATGGGTGGGGGAGGTGCCCCAGTAGAATTTTTCCTGCAAGGGCAGGATAACGACCGTCTTGAATCGTTAAAAAAAGAAGTGTTTGCAAAAATCCACTCAACCCCTGGTTTGATAAATCTGGATACTTCCACACGTAGCGGGAGTTCCGAGCTAACCTTATACCCCAATCGCGCTAAAATGGCCGAAGTAGGTGCCACAGTGTACGATCTGGCTTTAGCTTTGCGTGCAGCGGTTGAGGGCATGGTTTCTACTCAATACCGCGAAGCCGGAAATCAGTACGACATAAAACTATCCTTGGATGATGAGGCTGTAAATACTCCCGACAAAATTATGAATCTAAGCATTACAATAATGGGACAAAGCTATTTGCTTTCCCAGCTTGCAGATGTGAATTTTGCTCCCGGAATAAACAAAATTACTCACCGCGATCGCTATAAGAGCGTGGCTTTTTCGGCAGATGTGGCACAAGGTTCAAATCTTGGTGATGTAGTTTCAGGAGTGAAAAAAGCCTTAAACGATACCCCACTACCCAATGGTTATAGAATCATTTGGGGTGGCGATGCCGAAATGATGGCTTCCACATTTACCGATATGCTGCGCACGTTCATCTTATCTATATTGCTTACCTACATGCTTTTAGCAGCTATTTTGGAGAGCTTTGCCCAACCCTTATTAATCATGGCTACCGTACCCTTATCCTTGATTGGGGTAGTGCTGGCACTATTGCTTTTTGGCATAGCAATGAACATCTTTTCCATGATGGCGATAATAATGTTAGTTGGTATTGTGGTAAATAACGCTATCTTAATATTAGACTATGTTAATATGAAACGCAGAAGTGGGTGTAGTGCTCATGATGCTCTTTTAGAAGCCGGTGAGTTAAAGCTTAAACCGATTATTATGTCCACCCTGTCCATTATTATCGGGATGTTACCGATGGCATTGGGAATTGGCGGTTCTGGAAAGGAATTCCGTCAATCAATGGGAGTAGTATCAATCGGCGGGTTAGTAGCGTCCACCTTTTTAACCCTGGTGATTATTCCGGCTTTTTATTATCTAAGCACTCGCGATCTGCATAAGAAAGTAGAACAACACAATAGTTAAAAAGGAAGGAATCATGAAAAGATTCACACGTCTCATCAGTCTCGCTTTACTAACCGTTTTTATCGTTGTCGGCGTCTTTGGTTGCTATGGCAACATGGCTTTAACCAAAAAAGTTTATCAGTATAATGGTAACTTGGGTGACAAATACCTGGTTCAAATTGCTTTCTGGGTTATGAATTTTGTCCCAGTTTATTCTGCAGCCGCTTTTATTGACGTAGCTTTCTTAAACGTTATCGAATTCTGGACAGGCTCAAACCCAATGGCCATGAATGCCGGTGATCAAGTGATTAAATATGCCCAAAATGGAGACAAAACCCTGCAATTCAAAATCACTCAGAATAAGATGATTATTACCGAAACTGCTGGCCCAAACAGTGGCGCACAAATAGAACTTAGTTACAATCCTACCAACAACTCTTGGTACCTGAACGACAAAACAAGCACCCAAAAGATTGCCACTGTGGATGGTGAAAAACTAAACCTGATCTATCCCTCCGGCAAAGAACTGGCTATTAATTTAGCCAAATAAGATAAGGGGTAAATATGATTGATAGAGCCAAGTTAGAAACAGTCCTCGATAAAATCCGTCCTGCCATTCAGGCGGATGGAGGAGATGTGGAACTAATCAACATCCGCGAAGATGGAGTTGTGGAAGTACGCTTGAAAGGTGCCTGCAATGGCTGCCCCATGGCTACTCTTACTTTAAAAGCGGGTATTGAACGAATCGTAAAAGAAGAAATTCCAGAAGTGGTGGAAGTAATCTCTGTGTAAGAGCAATATTCTGTCATTACACATAATTCTGTATTAGAAAGGTGGTGCTTTAAAGCTCCACCTTCCTTTTTGGGCGGATAAAGTGTTGGCGTGTTGGAGTGCGGGAGTGCTGGAGTTGTTTGTTGCGTAGGACGCCGTTCCTGCGAATCACAATTGAAAGTAGTGGCTTAATTGTGTGCGCTCAAGAACACAAAATGTGAAAGTTAACCAACGAGAACACCGAAAGCACCGAGATGTTTCTGCAAGTAGTGCAGCTTCTGCCAAAATCGCTCTCAGAGTAACTCTCGCTTATTCTCTATAACGTAACGAAACAAGCAGATAGCAAAAAAACCGGCTTCCCGCAGGAGGCCGGTTTATATATAACGTTTGGGATATCTTACATTACTTCGCTAATGATTGTATTCATCAAGGTTTTGGTGTCGGCTTCCAACATGTAGGAAAGAGGGAAGCCAAAAGTGTAAACTTTGCTGTTATTGCTGTTTACCTTCCTGGTTCCCACAGTTTTGTTATTGTAAAGTTCATACTGTGCTGCGGAGGGCGGGAATTGAGCATAGGTTGTAGGTTTACAGCCAAGCTTAAATATAGTTTCTCCCGTGCTTGTAGGGAAATATGAAACAGTGGATAAGCCATGACGGCTTTGCACAATACTATTAAAGCTGGCGGGATCCCCAAATTGGAGGTTAACATCGCTGTAACCCAAAACTCCCACAGCTTTTTGGAAGAAGGCATTAGAAGCCAGGGATGTACTTAAAAAGGAAAGTTTTGGGATATCGGGCATGCCCATATAGCGCAGCATGGAGGTGCGCATTCCGCTCTTGGCAACTGATTCAAGAACTTGGGCAAGCCAATGCGTATGCGAGAATACAACATTTCCACCTGAGATCATGTATAGAGCAAGGGCATCCGTGTCGTACTCAAGATTTCCTTGTGTACTGGGATTGTCGTTATGATAAATCACGAGTTTATAATTCTGCAGTTCGCTAAATGCCAAATTACGTTTGCGAGCATCCGCAAAAGTAGTACCGGGATTATTCTCGGAAGTGCGCTTGATAAATTTCTTTGTACCAGTGTAGTCGGACAGCATAGCTGTGTATTTCTCATTAACCAGGTTTTCTGGGGAATAAGTGTTGTGATTTACATCATCATCAATCACCAATATTCCAGATCTATCGGCAGGTGCTTTATAGTTATGCAAGTAGAACTTCAGCTCGGCTGGCATTGGGTCCACTTCACCTTGCAAATCTACACAACGAACCTGAAATGTATGTTCACCTGGCAATGTTCCTTCAGGAACTGGTAATTGACCACCTGTTAGCACAATTGTCTGTCCCAGAGGAGAATAAAGAGGTATGCGCAGCCACCGGTCTCCATTTGGATCTGTTGTGATGAAATCGGCAAAAGGCGGGAAATTGTAAGGCTGGCCATCAAAGCGTAAATCGAAATTAGTGATTTCGCTGAAGTAGTTTTCGTGGGTTGAGCGGTCTAAAACGATATCCACTTTTTTATCGTAGGGATTTCCGTTATAGATGGTAGAGTTTCCGGCAGTGTTACCATATTCGCCCCACCAACCCCAACGGATCCAAACTTTCATGTTTTGAGAATGCACCGCAGTGAAGTTGCCATCAGAATCCTTGAAGAAAGGCGTAGCATATCTTTGCTTGCCTTGGATAATAACGGTGGGAATCACTTCTGGAGTGCTGTCATCCCCCCAATCTTCATAATGATAATCGCCCAAAGCATAGGTTTTTGTAGGATAAATAAGAGTTTCAGGGTGGAAACCGGGTTTAACCTTAAAGTTTACCACAGTATGTGAATCGGGAACAGAAACAACCCCTGCCATATCGGTAGCCCGGGAAATGATCCGAGTCTGCTGGAATGCCACACCATTGGCGTCAGTATCGTATTGCAAATTAGGTTCTGAGGTACGATTCAGCAGAAATTCATTCATTTTTTCTTGGCCTTCTGTAGATATCCATCCTGTTTCAGTTCCGGGTATTATGTTCGTTTGCGCAGTGAGATCAGTTTTCATCATCTTGAATTCAAACTTATAGGGAACTTCTTCGATGTATAAATCTGAATCTTTCATCGTAAATCTTAGTTTTAGCCCTGCTCCAACTACTTTGCCATCGGGGTTACCCTTGGTGGTAGAAATGGTGCAGGTGGGGCGGGGAGATGTGGTTTTAAAATTGCGCCAGGCTGCTTCACTGGTGATAGCCCCGCGATTGTCTATAGCAACCACCTCAAATTTACTGAAACTAACGATGGGATTACCTTGCTCATCGGCAGAGGGAAAGTTGATTACCGCGTATTTTTGTGATGTCCAGATTGTTCTGCGTGCGGCAGGGTCATCAAGAGAAACGGTTTGGTCTGCATTGGGGAGATAGTGGATTACCCAGCCCTTGCCAAGCGCAAGCAGATTATCCGGAGTAAGTTCACCAGTATTATCAATGTGATGGTAGCCAGGGGAGGCTACTGGATTGCCCGCTTCGTCCAAAATACGGAAAGCATATCCGGCGATAACACCATCAGGATCATAGGCTTGCCAATATATGCGTTGCTGGAAAGCGTAAATCAAAGTAGTGTCGTAATCAGCAGCAACGTAGCTGTTATCCCAGCCCTCAAATGAGGTTATTGCGATTGTGGGTGCTACGTTGGTAAAACGGTTTCCAGATTTACCACAACCGGTCACAACCAGCATTGTTATCAAAATCATCAAGACGATGGACAAGAGCCTTGCACTCTTATTAAACATCATTCCTCCCAAACATCGGTTTTATTCTTCAATATGATTTGCACTAAATATGAGTGCGATATATTCGTCAACACTTTTGTTTATGCCCTGTTGTTCAAGGCAAGCTTTTACAAGATTCAGATACAGCACATTCGTGGTTATACGCCCTATCCCTCCCGGCACGGGAGTGGTGGCTAAGGCTTTGTCAATGCAAGAACTATAATCGATATCGCCTACATATTGAGATTTACCTTCAGAGTTTGTAAGCTCGTTAATTCCCACATCCAGAAGGATGCAATTTTCTTTTATCATGTCAGGTTTTACGAAATTTGGTTTGCCAATGGCAGCTATCAGGATATCTGCACTTTGAGTGATTTTCGCCAAATCCTTGGTTTTACTGTGGCAAATTGTTACTGTAGCATTGGCAAAAGCTTTCTTCCAAAGCAGGATATTGGCAAGCGGTTTTCCTACTACATTGCTACGCCCCAAAATCACCAGGTTTTGACCGCATGGATCAATGCCATAATAACGCATAGTATAGAAAACTGCAGCAGGGGTGCAGGGTAGAAAACCATCTGCCTCCATCATGATTTTTCCCAGATTGATGGGATGCAGGCTGTCCAAATCTTTATCCGGACTGATGGCAAAATTGATCGCATTATCGGCAATATGCCTTGGTAGAGGCTTTTGAATCATGATTCCATGGACTTCAGGATTATCATTGGCATCCTTGATATGGGCAATTAATTCTGCTTGGCTGGTCTTTGCTGATAGCGTAATCAGCTCGCACAAACAACCCAGCTTAGCTCCGCTACTAATGATGCTTTGCACATAATATGACGAGGCGGGATCGCTGCCAACCTGAATCAGGCACATCCGTGGCTGTAAATTGTGTTCTGAGATCAGCCTTTTAGTACATCTGTTCAGCAGAATGGCAACTGGCTTCCCACTTAATATCTTTTCCATTGTGTGGCTCCTAATATCATATTGCAAGCGTAGGACAAAACTTATACTGCTAAGGGAACGGGGCGTCTTATCCTGGATATATCCACAGCTATACCGCTGCTGGGATCAATTTCGATAATAACTGCATTAATCTGATGCCCCAGATCGGAAGATTCATAGCGGTTGGGGATGGAAGTAAGCATTTTTTCTACGATTATAGCTTTTTTAACCCCGAT
>JAVEUB010000103.1:0-8922 GCA_034005785.1 Cloacimonas sp. (SeqCode)
TTGGCTGAAACGCTGGCTGTTTTAAGCGAAGTGGGGCAGACGTACTACTTGTATGACGAGATATCGGAGAATCCTGATCTTGGTAGTATAATGAAGGGTAAGGGGTTGTTTAACGAGTATTCTTGCGATTTTGTGATCGGGATTGGTGGTGGCAGTCCACTTGATGCAGCAAAAGCGATAGCCCTTGCTGCTGCAAATGATCTGCAGGAAAGCGAGCTTTACGACACCAGCAAATTCACCCAAGCCTATCCTATTGTGGCTATTCCCACCACTTCGGGAACCGGTAGCGAAGCAACTCAATACAGCGTGCTTACCGATACTTCTGTACGGAAAAAAGCAGGTTTTGGACACGATTTGGCTTTTCCGCGGCTGGCTATTCTCGATCCCCGTTACACCCTTAGTCTGCCCAAAAAAGTTACCCTCCACACTTCTCTGGATGCACTTAGCCACCTTTTGGAAGGGCTGTATAGTAAGCACCGCAGCCCCTTAGTATATCCCTTGATTCATAAAGGCATAGCTTTAATAATGAAACATCTGCCGATTGCTCTTACAGAGCTGGATAATTTACACGCAAGAGAGGAACTGATGCGGGCATCCTTGTATGGGGGGATGGTTATAGCTCAAGGTAGCACTACCCTTCAGCATTCCATTGGCTACCCTCTTACCGCCAGATATGGCACGCCTCATGGTTTGGCAAATGCCATGGTGATGGAAGCAATCATGAATCTATATTATCCTGCAGTGGGTGGTGAACTTGAAGAGCTGTTTGCTGCGCTTGATTGTTCACGCAAAGAGTTTTATGCTTGGTTGCAGGCTTTGCCGTTTATGAAGAAAATGCCGATTTCAGATGAGTTTATCAAGGAAGCTATCCCGCAGATAATGACCAGCCGGAATATGGCTTTGAATCCTCTTGAGGTGAAAGAAAGGGACATTCGTGAGATCTTGGAAAAACTGGGGACTTGAACATGAAAGTAAGTGAATTTAACACAGAACGGCAAAGGCTAAATGATCTGGCCTTAAGCAAGGCAAATCTTGGTATTAAGCGATTCTATGGCCTGGATAGCGCTACATACTGCGATGGGGCATTGGATGCTAAAACGAAAGAGCTGCTTGGCCTGGTGGCTTCTCTGGTGCTTAGATGCGACGATTGTATCAGGTATCATCTGGGGCAGTGCCATGAGCTACACGTAACTGAGGCAGAATTGCAGGAAGTTTTTGCTATTGCTTTGCTGGTGGGTGGCTCAATAGTTATTCCGCATCATCGCAGAGCAGTGGAATATTGGGAGGAGCTTAAATGAGGTGACAGGTGACAGGTGAGAGGTGACAGGTGACAGGTGACAGGTGACAGGTGTCAGGTGACAGGTGACAGGTGACAGGTGTCAGGTGACAGGTGACAGGTGACAGGTGACAGGTGACAGGTGACAGGTGACAGGTGACAGGTGACAGGTGACAGGTGACAGGTGACAGGTGTCAGGTGACAGGTACTTTACTGTAGAGCAGGACGCCGTTCCTGCTGGTACAGGTTAGTAGGGGCGGATTGCGTCCGCCCAAAGCGCATTTCTACCACTTTTTGAAGATAAAGAACACGGCCAAAATGATCAGCATAAAACCCACAATATAGTTCCAACGCAGGTCTTCCTTTAGATAGAACACAGAAAAGAAACTAAACACAACTAACGTAATTACTTCCTGGATGGTCTTTAACTGATAGGCATTGAACTGGCCATGTCCCCAGCGATTAGCTGGAACCTGAAAGCAATACTCAAAGAAAGCGATTCCCCAACTGATGAGAATAACGGTGAACAGAGGAGCATTTTTGTATTTCAAATGCCCATACCAAGCAAAAATCATGAAGACATTAGATATACTGAGCAGGAGAATCGTACGCATGATTGTTAGAACCAGAACTTAGCGTTTGAAGTAGTATGTGAGAGGTTGGGTAGCAAGTGCAGCAGCAAGAGCTATCCCATCTCTTGGCTCAGAAACCAAGGGCAGGCTTAGCTTTATGGCATAATGAAGATAATCCACAGCTCCGGCAACAGATTCTGCCTCCGAAAAGCCATTCAACAATCCTCCCAATACTAAAGATGCAAAACAATCTCCCGTGCCCGGATAGGATACAGGGATTCTACTGCACGAAAAGCTCTCAAACAGCTTAGACTCTCGCTCGTAATATACTACAAAAGCAGATGTATCCGGCTGAAGGGGGGCACTGGTTATTACTACATGACGTGGGCCAAGCTTGGCAAGCTCGAAACACCAGTCCTGCAAATTCACCTCAGCGGGGTTTTCAGGATAAGGATAGCCTAACAGCAAGGCTGCTTCTGTAAAATTGGGTGTGATAATGTCTGCGATTCCTACTAAGCTACGCATTGCCACCACCATTTCTGCATCGTAGCAACTATATAGTTTTCCTGCATCAGCCATCACGGGATCAACCAAAATCGGGGCTTGCGGTTTTTTCATTTCGGGCAGATAGTTTAGTAACATGGCAATCTGCTTAGGTGAACCCAGAAAACCGCTGTACAAGGCATCAAAGCGCATATTCATTGCTGCCCAATGCTCCAAATGAGCTTTCATCTGCAGATAGTTATCCTGCATGTGGTAGTTAGGGTAATCGGTATTTGTGGAAAGCAAAGCTGTGGGCAGGGCTGCAACTTCAATGCCCATTCTATACAAAATGGGAATAACAGTCAGCAGCGAGGTGTGCCCAAAGCCAGATAGATCGTGAATCGCCAGAACGCGTAAAGCCGCTTGCATGGCTAAAACCCTGCGAGTTCGAAGCTATCTATCAGCCTATCATCCAGAGCGTACACCTTAAAAATAAGTTTGTCGCCAAGTCTATCGGCAATAATGTAGTGATTTGTTTTATCAAAGATAACGCTGTATTTATTGGCATGGTTTTCATCACGCAAAGGAGCGCCACCTCCACCGGTTACGATGTAAGTAAGCCCTTTGTACAAAGATCGTTCGTAATCGTGATCATGAGCGCTGAATACTGCCTTAACCTGCGATCCTTGCAGCATTTGCGGCAAATAAAACTGCAAGCCTAAGTCATCGCCATGATGCCCAGAGCTGAATATGGGGTGATGTAGAATCAGGATAGCTGGTAGCGAATCTGTCAGCGCGCTCTGCAACCACTTATTCTGTTCTGTACCAGGTTTAAGAAGAGCGGTGCTATCCAGAATAATAAAGCGTATATTATCATACACCAGGCTATAATAAGTTTTACCGCCAAGCTGAGGAAAATTACTCAGGAACAGGTCAGCCTTACGCTCATGATTACCCTTTGCAGGCCAAATTGGGCATATATCTGTAAGCGGTTTGCTGATCTTTAAAAACAGGTCATATTCACTCTGCTGCGTTCCGTAAGAATTCAAATCTCCTGTATGAAAGGCAATTTTTGGTTTATGGGAAGCAATTTTGGTGATGGTCTTGCTATGGACAGCAGGATCGCTACGGGTATCTCCATAGATTGCAATTTGCGCAAAAAGGGCGCAAGTAGCAAAGAGAAGTATCGTTACAAGTACAATTTTACGCATATAGAGATTGTGTGGAAGCTAAAAAAAACCGTCTGTCATTCCCGCGGAGGCGGGAATCCGGCCCTGGTGAATCCCGTTAGGGATGACACAAATAAAGCATTGCAGTATATACATCTATCTACCGTTCTTACAGAACTTGTAAATGGGCTGGATACCCGCCTCCGCGGGTATGACAAGAGTTTTCACACAGCCCGCCTCCGCGGGTATGACAAGAGTTTTCACACAGCCTGCCTCCGCAGGAATGACAAGAGTTATTACCCAAGCTCGATATCCAGTGGGCACACGCAAATTGCGCCATACTAACCCCTAACATCTAACCCCTAAACTTTTCATACTCTTTCTGAAAAGCCTGCAAATCTTCCCAGGCAGGTCGCTTCCAGTTGGGATTGCGCAATAAAGCCGCAGGATGGTAGCTTACAAAAGCTGGGATATCCATAAAGGAATGCACCTTTTCCCGGTGCCACCCCAGGGTATTATCATTACCTAAAAGGGTTTGGGCTGCCACCAGACCCAGAATCAGGAGCAGTTTTGGTTTAATTATCTCAATTTGTTCCACCAAATAGGGCAAACAAGCCAAACGTTCGTCAGTGCTGGGGTTACGGTTTTCGGGAGGACGGCATTTAACGATATTGGCGATATACACATCTTCACGGCGCAGATTTATGGCGAGCAGCATTTTCTCCAGAAGTTGGCCAGCAGCACCTACAAATGGTCTTCCCGTAAGGTTTTCCTGTTCCCCTGGCCCTTCACCTATTAGCATGGCTATGGCATCAGGATTGCCTTCTCCGTAAACAAAACGAATGCGCCCCGTGGACAAAGCACACAGGGTGCAAGTGGAATACTGTTCTTGAAACTTAGCCAGATGCGCGGCTTTTTTATTTTCCGGATGGTATAGCTCTTTGATGCCGCTGTTCTTCAAAAGCTCCAGATACTGACGCAGTGCTGATTTAGACATTATTGCCTAAATATCGTCTTTATCGTCTTCATCGGTGTCATCGGGAACACCGAAAAAATCCTCTTCGTCGTCGTCATAATTATCAAGATTATCTTTTGCCAGGTCTTGGATAAATTTCTCGGAATCGTCGATAGTCTCTTCCGCAAAATCCACACCCTCATCATCGTGGAAGGGATTTTCTTCGCGTTGCATGGCCAGTTCGGCTTCGGCAAGTTCGCTAATATAATCTGGCACTTCGTTATCGGCAACGTGTTCCATAGACATCACGGTTATCTTTTCCGCGAACTTGTGTTTCACGTAGGTGGGGAACTGGTTCAAGCGCTGTGCTTCCAGCTTGGAGAGCAGGCAGAACAGGTAGTTCATATCCACTTTTTCCAGGAAGTTCTCGATTTTTGTGTTGATCATGTGTTATTCTCCTGTGTTAGAAAGCCCTCTACGGGCTTGTTGTATCTTGCCACCCTGTTTTCTTCGGCACGGATGATGGCAAGGACGTCCTGAACGGCTTGAGCGAGGTCATCATTTACCACAAGGTAATCGTAATGCGGGATAAAAACCAATTCATCCCGTGCAATACGCAAGCGTTTGGCAATTTCTTCGGCACTATCTGTAGCCCGCAATACAAGGCGTTCTTGCAGTATCTCCATGGAAGGCGGGATGATAAATATCTTCACAAAGGGGATATCTGTGGCACTAATCAGCGTGGCTCCCTGCACATCAATATCCATAATCACGTGATGTTCATGTGCCAGGCGGGATTTGATATAGCTGATAGAAGTGCCATACCAGTTGCCAAATACCTTGGCATGTTCCAAAAAATCTCCGTCATCTATGCGCCCCAGAAATTCTGCCTCATCCACAAAGTGGTAATGGATGCCATCTTGCTCTATTCCCCGGAGTTTACGGGTTGTAAAAGATACCGAGTAGTCAATATTATCGGTTTCTTTCAAGATTTCTGTCAAGATTGTGCTTTTCCCGCCACCCGAGGGTGCGGAAAGGATGATCAGGAAACTACTGCTTTTTTCAATCACCGGATTATTCTTGCTTCACTAAGCTCGTTTTGCTTATTCGGGAATAATTTTTTGGTATTCCGCAGCGGTAAGCAGGTTTTCTAATTCTTCTTTATTCGATAGGCGGATTTTTATCAGCCAACCGTCTTCGTAGGGGCTTTTGTTGATCAGGTCTGGGCTATCTTCCAAATCCGTGTTCTTTTCTTCTACTTTGCCACTAACTGGGCTATTCAGGTCTTCCACAGCTTTCACAGCTTCAATAGAACCGCAAGGTTCGCCTGAAGAAACTTTGCTGCCCACATCCGGAAGCTCTACAAATACTATGTCGCCCAGTTCGTGTTGGGCAAAATCACTAATCCCGATGGTGGCTAAATCGCCATCAATGCGTATCCACTCGTGGCTTTCGGTATAGAACAAATCGTCTTGAATAATCATGTTTTCCTCCACATAGGAACTATTTTTCTTTTGTAGCCCAAGTCTTCAAAACCTCCAATTGTGTCAAGCACTAAGTGCGCGAGGCACCCCCCCAAAAAAAAATAATGGTCACACGGATTAGACAGATTAAACGGATTGACACGGATTATTTTAAGGCAAACCTGATATAATTCAACGACTGATTTGCCAATTCCCTGTTTTGAGCTTATGTTCTTTGTTTTTGATCCGTGTTAATCCGTTTAATCCGCTAAATCCGTGTGACTATTCAATAGGTTACTTCCACACTTAATGCAACCTCAAAAAATGGGGGGGGGCGCTTGTAGAAAAATTATCTCTTGACTTACAGGATAACCTCCAGACAGTAGTTTCCAGCTATCTTGATGGGGCTATGGGCTGGCTTGGATGTGATCCTAATCTACGTTAGCAAAAGAACATAATGGAGATATGCTTATGAAGCATTATTGTTTTTACATTGCCGGAGTTATACAGGAAGAAACCAATAGCAAGAATATCGCCAGAAAGCTATTGAGAGGTGAGATTGCCGCCGATGAAGAAGTGTTGGATATGCAAAGCGGGTTGTGGGTGCCTGTGGCAAAACAATCCGATATAATGCGCATTTATCATAGTATGCGCAAGGTGCAAAGGAAGAAAGGTTTTCTTGATTTTTTCGTACAAGACAGCTTAAATAGAGATGATGATGATTTCCCCGATCCTGTTACTCCTGAAAGATTTGCCTTAGGGTGTTTCCCAATATGGTCTGCGAGACAAATCTTTATCGGAGACTACATATTATTCTTTTGTATAGCCAATATCTACAAATCAATAAAAAATTGGTTGGGGCAAGATGATGATTAGCTATAGTTGCTTCTTGATAAGTATAAAGCTGACAATCTCTGTACTTGGTAGCATGGGGTCGCCAATCTCCTGATGGGCAGCAGCGGTAGGTCTTTGTATTATAGCTCTCTGCGATAGCTGTGGCAATTGGGAGCTTGCCACCCCTATCTTGCCACCCCAATCATGCCATGCCATGCCATGCTTTATGCAGCAAGTGTTTCTTATCTAACTAACAGAGGGTTATAATTTTATGACTTTCTGCTTGACAGAAATCTGCTTACCCGCAAGTAATGCCCTAAGAGGTGAATTATGAAAAACGTATATTGGCTCTATCTGGTTTTAGCAGCTATGCTTATGATGCTTTCTGCTTGCGAATCAGGTGTCGATTTCCGCGTAGTAAATAACTGTTCTTATCCTGCGTATGTGAGTGTGGATTCTGGAGCACAGATTACCATTCCTGCAAGTGGTGAACACACCTTTTCTCTGGATACGGATAATCAAAGTTTCCTTACCGGCAAGGTTACGCGGGATCTTAAGGTAAAGATTATTGGCGAAACATATAGTCTCTTCGATGAGGACGAAATCACCCCTATTGATTCCACAATTGTTACTATCGGTGCGGGAGAATCACGCAACGCCTTCTTAACTCCCAACCGTGCCTGTATAAAAATTGTGAACAACAGCAGCAGCACAATTGGCACGGCTGAAATCTGGCAACATACTTCTCTTAGCCATATTCGCTTTGCCTCTCTTTTTAATATTGCCCCAGGTGAAAGCAAATTCATGCGAGTAGATTATGCCGTGCCAAATGCGCAATATTACTATCAGGTGATAATACCTGTAGTTGATGGTGATCCAATCATTTATGGTGATACAAACAATGTGCTGGCAAATGATCAGCAGTTCGTGGTTATTCACACCGATTTGGGACAAAAACACTAAATTAACGGCTCTTTTTCTTGTATAAACAGGAACAGGGCTTTTAGCAATAAAACGAATAGAACAAGGAGAACTTATGAAAGGGATATGGCTAAGCATAATCTTATTGATTTGTGCAATATCGCTTAATGCTCTGATACCCGCAGAATATGCCCCAATGCCTTTGCCGGTTGACCCTGCTGTGGTGCATGGGACGCTGGCGAATGGGCTTAACTACTACATTATGCCCAATGCCAAGCCTGAAAAACGTATTGAACTACGTTTACTTATTGATGCCGGAAGTGTGCAAGAAGATGATGACCAGCTTGGTTTGGCGCACTTTGTGGAGCACATGGCTTTTAATGGTAGCAAAAACTTCCCGCGCTCCGAGATGGTGGAATACCTCTCATCCATCGGCATGGGCTTCCATAATGGCCTGAATGGTGGCACCAGCTACGATTATACTGTGTATCAATTTAAGCTTCCTACAGAAGATGAAACTAAGCTGCGTAAGGGCTTAACCATTCTTTCCGATATCGCCTGGCAGCTAAGCATGAATCCTTCCGAGATCGAGCGTGAACGCGGAGTTATTCAGGAAGAATGGCGCTTGGGGCAAGATGCACAGCATCGTGTAAATGATCAGATGAATAATGTGCGTTTTGCCGGTTCGCGTTATGCTTTGCGCAATCCTATTGGCACCATCGAAAATATCAGGACATTCAAACCCGAAAGTCTGATTCGTTTTTACAGGGACTGGTATCGTCCTGATTTGCAGAGTGTTGTAATAGTGGGTGATTACCCCGCAGAAACACTGAAAAGCATGATTGAAGAATATTTTGGCGCTATCCCCAAACGCGAAAACCCACGGGTGAAAGAAAGCTACCCTGTTCCCGATAATCCAGAACCCCGTGCGTTGGTGGTGCTGGATAAAGAACTGCCTTACACGCTGATCCAGGCAACCTGGAAGAAGGAAGCCGAACCGGTAGTTGATCTTGGCTCTTATTACACAAAACTGAAACGCGATCTTTTTTACCAGATGTTCAATGCCCGCATGCAAGAAATCGGGATGCAGCCGGATACACCCTTCACCTATGCAGTGGGATTCATGCAGTCCTGGTTAAAGTCATTTTCGGCTTCCACGCTGATGGCGATTCCTACGGAAGGACGCAGCGAAGAAGCTGCCATTTCCATGCTCAGGGAAACCATCCGCATCCGCGAACATGGGTTTAAG